>JAKUNX010000031.1 GCA_022451835.1 Candidatus Poseidoniaceae archaeon | reverse complement strand
CACAATTCATAAATGCGACTCTACCAATAGTATTTTTCCATGAAGAAAAATTACTGGTTTTTGGGCTAGATTTCTTTACTACCATGTTTACACCTATGTAATTACCTTAAGACGTCTAATACGCTTTGGTGGGTCTATATTGCCCGCATTGAATTCAGTATAGGTCGTGTTTCTTTTTACCGGTATAAAACCTGCATCGCTGACGAGTTTAGCCATATGATAGATATCATAATTTAAACTTGAATCTGCACCTGCTAAATGCATTATAGATTCTTGCTGAACAGTTCCATCAACATCATCCGCTCCAAAATTAAGAGCTAATTCTGCGACCTCATCTCCTATATTCATTCTATAAGCCTTAATATGGGGAATAGAATCAAGCATAAGTCTAGAAACAGCAATTGTTCTTAGTATCTCATTTGATGTAGCCAATTGAGCTTGTGGCAATCTTGTTGAATCTGGAAGAAATGGGTAGGGTACAAAGCATTGGAATAGGCTATATTCATCAGCTAATTTTCTTAGTTTATCCATATGAACAAGTCTGTCATTAATCGTCTCAATTGTTCCAAACAACATCGTACAGTTGGACGGGATGCCTAAAGAATGTGCTTGTCTGTGTATTTCCAGATATTCATCTGAACTTTCTTTCCCGTTACAAATTATTTCCCTTATACTATCATTAAGAATTTCTGCCCCTCCACCAGGAAGTGAATCTAGTCCAGCATTTCTTAGTTGTGTCAAAGTTTCAGTAAATGTAATTCCGCTTTGCTGTGACAGATGTTTTATTTCCACAGCAGTAAGTGCTTTAATTGAAATTTCAGGGAATTTTTCTTTAGCTGCAGAAATTAAATCCACATAGAAATTAACATCCCAGTCAGGATGGAGCCCTCCTACTGAATGAACCTCATCTATTGACTTGGAAAATTTAGCCATCTCTTCAAGATAATTTTCTATTGATAATTCATAAGCATCTGTTTGCTTTTTGCTACGCCTAAAAGCACAGAATTTACATGCCAATACACAGATATTGGTTTGATTTATATGAACATTAGAATTAAAGAAAACATGTTTACCATATCTTGCAATCTTTACCAAATTTGCCAATTGACCTACTTCATATAGACTACTATGATGGTACAGTATATGTCCATCTGATAACGATAACCTCTGCCCTTCGCTGAGTTTACTGACTATGTCGTTTAATTCTACGCTCCATTGTTTTTCAGATAACAACGAACGTAAATTACTCACCCAATTAGGATCATTGCCCGCAATTTCAGGCGATGAAATCCATTCAGTCATATAGGTGGGTCGTTGCCATACTTCAAATATATATGTACAAAATCTAACGAGTATTACCGATAGCAAAAATCTTTGAATTCACAATAAATTTTCTGAACTCTTCAATTACTACTACCAATGAAGAAACAAAAATTATTATCATCCAATCATTCATTGACAATACTTTTGTAGATAATAAACCACTTATCTCAAAATTTGTAAATGGTATTGTTACATTAGCCAACTGTACAAAGAATAACAGCAATGCAAAGGAAACTAAGAATGCGATATTTATCGCCTTATTTGAAAATGCACCAAGCGAAAATATACTTTCTTCTTGAGACCTACAATTCATTACGTTAAATAATTGGAACATTATGAATACTGAAAGAGTCATGGTTTGTGCATGAACAAAACGGTCATCAGCATAATTTTGCCATTCAGAAATTGCAACTTCGTCACCAGCTTGACAGGCAGCTTGATCAAACGGTAAATTACTATCTTCTGATAATGGTAATCCGCCACATGTCTCAAGGCCACCACCTGCTAAGAAGAACACCAATAATGTCCCTGCAACCATTACTGCTCCAAGATAGAAAATAAGCCAAATATCATTCCGATTAGGCAATCCCTCATCTACTGGCCTTGGAGGCCTATTCATTACATTGCCATGCTTCTTTTCAACACCTAATGCTACAGCTGGTGGACCATCCATTAGGATATTTATTACAAGAATCTGAGTCGCGGTAAGAGGTAAATTCCATCCAAAAATTAGTGTTGAAATAATTATGAGTGATACAGCTGCTACATTAGTTGAAACTTGATATCTTACGAAATTACGAATATTTTGGTAAATTTTCCTGCCTTCTTCAATTGCATGAACAATATTTGCAAAGTTATCATCTTGAAGAACCATATCTGCTGCATCTTTAGCAACATCAGTACCAGATATACCCATAGCTATGCCAATGTTGGCTCTTGATAGCGCTGGAGCATCATTAACACCATCTCCTGTCATAGCCACAATCTCACCTTGACTTTGAAGTGAACTAACAATACGCATTTTTTGATCTGGAGCAACTCTAGAAAATATTGTCGAATTAATTGAAGCTTCATCCATTTCTGCATCAGAAAATTTGGTTATTGCACCACCATTAACCGCGGGAATACCTCCATCTGTTATCCCCAACTCTTTACCAATTGCAGTTGCTGTAAATTGTTGATCACCTGTAATCATTTTTACTCTAATACCCGCATTTTGACAAATTTCAATAGCTTCCTTGACCTCAGGTCTTGGTGGATCCATTATTCCTATCAGACCAAGGAAGATGAGGCCTGATTCTATTTTTTCAACATCATACATATCTTCATCGTCGTCAAGTTTACGAGCACAAAGTGCTAGAACCCTCATTGCTCTTCCAGCCATGTCCTTGTTGGCCTCAGTTGCTTTGTCAAAGTCAGCATCCTCAATAGGAACTATTTCATCACCAGAGACTTTCCATTCGACTAAATCTATGTATCCGCCAGCACCACCTTTTGAAAATACCCAATTTTCTCCTTCATACTCATGTATAACAGACATACGCTTTCGCTTTGTATCAAAGAAAAATTCATGAATACGACTATGTCTTTGAGCAAATTTTTGCACATCGCCGTTAATCTTCCATCCGGCAACTGCGCAGGCTGAATCTGTAGGATCGCCTAATGCTTCCCAAACTCCATCAGTCTTCTTTATTTGTGAATTATGACAAAGGCTAAGACATGCAGCAGCTAACCTAAAACCTAAATTGTTTTGATGTTTTGATAAATCATCATCCCCTAATGGTTTTCCCTCAAGTAGAATTTCACCTTTAGGCTTAAATCCCTCTCCAGTAATTTGGAAATTACCTTCGGTTGTAGAAATTTGTCGCGCAGTCATTTGATTTTTGGTTAATGTCCCAGTTTTATCAGAGCATATAACCGTGGTAGAGCCAAGTGTTTCTACTGCCTTCATCCTACGAATTATAGCCTTATGACGTGCCATATTGCGCATTCCTAATGCTAGAGTAATGACTAAAATTATTGGAAGTCCTTCTGGCACAATCGCAACGAAAATTGCTATTGCAATGATGAACTGATCAACGGCTGCTTCCCAAATGTCAAGTTTTGGATTACCGTATGCTATTATCATCTCAATTGAAACCAATAATACTGCAACAATTAGGGCTATGAATCCAAGGAATTTACCTAAGGACTCTAATTTCAATTCTAGAGGTGTTTTTGGTGCATCAGAGCTAGCAATATCGCTGGCGATTTTACCTAATTGAGTTTTCATGCCAGTTGACACCACTACTCCAACTGCTCTTCCTGATGCAACACAAGTACCCATGAAGGCCATATTTTTCCTATCTGCAAGCAAAGTATCGAGTGGCAAATTTTCAGCAAATTTTTGGATTGTTAATGATTCCCCTGTTAAGGCTGATTCGTCAATTCTACATTGATATGATTCCAAGATTCTAATATCAGCAGGAACATTTAATCCTTCATACAAATTTACAATATCACCAGGAACTAATTCCGATGTTGCAATCTCAACATCCGTATCATTTCTAACTACAACACATTGTGAAACTGACATTTGTTTAAGAGACTCCATAGCCTGTTCTGCTTGACCTTCTTGCCAATAACCAAAATACGCATTTGCTGTTAGAACCATAAAAATAAAGATTGCATCACCTGGCTCATCAGGATGAATTAACAGTGCTACTATGGCTGCACCAATTAGCAAATAATTTAGTGGATCATTGTATTGAGATAAAAACCGCTTCCATCCTGGAACCCTTTCAGGTTCTGCAAGTTTGTTTTCTCCGTACTTTTCTCGACGCATATTGACTTCTTTATTAGAAAGACCTGAACGATCAACATCCAAATCTGCCATTACTTGGTCAGTACCTAATTGATGCCAATTATCATTCATTTTAATCAACCTTAACTTTAACGACGATAAATCAACTTATCATATTGGTGGTGGTTTACCCATGCATTTTGCGATGTTTTGAACAATTAGATAATTTTAGCCGGGTTATGGCAGGACACGGTGAGCCTTACATCCCAGCGAGTGAATCGCCGCTTGAGTTAACTGTTAGAGTGGTAATTGTAGGCATTTTACTAGGAATATTAATGACTGCAGCAAATGCTTACCTTGGACTATATGCTGGAATGACTGTATCGGCAAGTATTCCTGCTGCAGTAATGTCTATGATAATTCTTAGATCATTATTCAAAGATGTAACTATTCTAGAGAATAATGCTGTTCAAACTATGGCTAGTGCTGGAGAATCTCTTGCTGCTGGAGTTATATTTACTGTTCCTGCATTATTAGTTATTCCAAATTTGTGGGATGACATCCAATTACTTGAGACTACAATAATTGCATTGCTTGGCGGACTGATGGGTACAATGTTCACTATTGCATTGAGACGATTATTTATCGTTGAAGAAGCTCTACCTTATCCAGAAGGTGTTGCTTGTAGGGAAGTTTTAGTTGCAGGAGAAGAAGGTGGTGAAGGTTCTCAAGCAATTATTTACGCACTCGGAATAGGGGCGATATATGGTTTGATGGTCAAGGGTTTTCAGGCTACACATCACACGGTTGAAGGAGTTGTAGACTTCTTAGGAACAAAGATATATGGTGGAATTGACCTCTCAGTTGCATTGTTATCTGTTGGTTTCATTGTAGGAATTAGAATTGCTTCATTCATTTTCTTAGGAGGTATGTTTGGATTTATGATTCTAGTACCAATGTATGGTTTGATTAATGGCTGGGGGCCTGGGGACACAAGCGTTGAGCAATTCAAATGGATTTGGACTACTCAAATTAGATATGCAGGTGTTGGCGCAATGGTTGTAGGTGGTCTATACACACTTTGGTCAATGAGAAAAAGCATCATTACCGGGATTTCAAAGGCGATAAAATCTAGTTCTGGAGAAGATGAAAACCTATTAAGGACCGAAATAGATTTACCTATGAAATTTGTTTTTGTCTTTTGTACCATAATAGTTGGATTAACTTTGTTGTTCTATTGGTGGAAAACGGGGTCGCTAATTCTATCAATTGCAGGTGCAGCATTTTTAGCAGTAACCGCTTTCTTTTTCGCAGCAGTCGCAGGATATATTGCGGGAGTAGTGGGGTCTTCTAACTCTCCTGTATCTGGTATGACTATTGCAACCTTGTTATTTACTGTAGCATTAGTTTGGATTATTGGAGATTTGATGTTGGGACTTTCTACTCCCACTCTAATGCTTGCAACAATGCTAATTGCATCCATAGTAGCATCCTCAGCAGCAATAGCTGGCGACGTTATGCAGGATTTGAAAACTGGCCACATGGTTGGTGCGACTCCCAGATTGCAACAGACCGCTGAAATCATTGGAGTAATTACTGGAGCACTAGTTATTGGTCCAACATTAAAATTACTTCATAATGCATTTGGTATTACTAAGACTGCCTGTTTGAGAGAAGCTGCAGAAACTGGAAGGAATTGTGACAATGCTCTTTATGCACCGCAGGCTGAACTAATAGGCGATATTGTGAGGGGATCTTTTGTAGGCGATATAAATATGCAAATGATCATTTTAGGAGTAGTTATAGCAATTGTACTAATATGGCTTAAGATGCCAGTAATGAGTGTTGCAATAGGCATATATCTTCCTCTTGGACTCTCAGTACCTATTATGTTAGGAGGAGTTTTGTCATATTTTGCTTTCAGAAGTGCTCATCTGAGAGTTGATGGTGAATTAAGAGAAAAACCATCTAAAAAGGCAGTTGATGCCGCCAAAGAGGTAGAAAATCGGGGCGTATTGATTGGTGCAGGATTTATTGCTGGAGAATCGATACTAGGTGTTTTGGTAGCATTATTAATCGTATTAAATATTGATTTGACATCAATTTTCAGTACTGGGGTACTGAATAATTTTCTTTCATTAGCATTCTTCGGTTGGTTCGTTTTAGTATTCTTATGGCTAGCTACGAGGTCTTTACCAAGTAATGGCAACCTCGTTAGAGATTTCGCACTGATATTCAAAGATGTTATTGGTAAGATAGTATCTATGTTTAGAACGACAAAATAATCTTACGATGTTCATCAAAACCATCAAAGGTTGTCTTTGACGACCGGACATTGGTCGTATCATGTCAATGTCTACTTCTGAACTAAAAGAAATTGCAAGAAAATGCCGAGTTGAAATTGTCAAGATGGTATACAGAGCCCAAGCCGGTCATCCTGGAGGTTCATTGTCAGAGATTGATTTAATCAGTGCATTATATGGAAATTATCTAAGGGTAAAACCAAACGAACCAAATTGGGATGATAGAGATCGTTTCATTCTTTCAAAGGGTCATGCTTCTCCAGGTATGTACGCAATTTTGGCAGAAATGGGATTCATTTCAAAGGAAGATCTAGAATCATATCGAGTTCTAGGGGGTATATGCCAAGGACATGTTGACATGAAATGGTGTCCCGGAGTTGATTTTTCCGCAGGTTCTCTAGGAATGGGGCTTTCATTTGGAATGGGTTGTGCTATCGCTGGAAGATTATCAGGAAGTGAACGTAATATATTTGTCATGTTAGGCGATGGTGAAATTCAAGAAGGTAGTATTTGGGAGGCTGCAATGGCAGCAAAACATCATGAGTTAGGGAATTTGAAAGTTATCTTAGATAGAAATAGAATACAAAATGATGATTTCTGTGTAACACAAATGCGGATGTTTGACATTCCAGCAAAATGGCAATCATTCGGTTGGGATGTTATGGAAATTGATGGGCATGATATGGATGATGTTGTTAGAGGATTAGATTTCTTAGTCAACAATAATGATAATCCTGCCATATTGATAGCAAATACTATCAAAGGAAAAGGTGTATCTTTCATGGAGGATAATCCGGCTTTCCATGGAGCAGCACCTAATGATGAGCAATTTAAATTGGCTATGAATGAATTAGGCGAGGTGATGTCATGAGTCGTATGGCTGCTACACGTGATGGTTATGGGCAAGCACTTTTGGATCTAGCAAGTAATCAAAAAGTAGTCGTCTTGGAAGCAGATTTGGGTAAATCAACAAAATCTCTCCACTTTAGAAAAGAATATCCTGAACGAACTGTTTCATGTGGAATTGGCGAACAAAACATGCTTTTGACTGCTGCAGGCTTAGCATCATCTGGTTACATACCATTTGCCAGCACATTTGCTATCTTCACTGAAAGGGCTTTCGAGCAAATGCGTAATGGTGTTGCAAGGCCAAACCTTGCTGTCCATTTATGCGGAAGTCATGGTGGTACGCACACTGGGACTGATGGTTCATCAGCACAATCAATTGAAGACTTAGCTATTTTCCGAACATTACCCAATGTCATTGTCTTACACCCGTCTGATGATGTAAGTACAAGAGTGTTGACTAACCAACTTGCTGAAATGAATCAGCCATCATATACAAGAACTGCAAGAAATAAAACTCCGGTATTGTATGATGGTCGAGAAGAGGAAGTAATAATTGGTAAGGGAATAACTTTGAAAGAAGGAAATGATGTTGCTATAATTGCTTGTGGAGTAATGGTTTCTGAAGCAATGAAAGCAGCAGAACAGTTAGCCGAAAATGGTGTTGCAGCTACTGTTGTTGACATGCATACCATAAAGCCCCTAGATGTACAATTAGTCCACAAACTAGCACAATCATGCGGTGCTATTGTTACTGCTGAAGACCACAATATCATCGGTGGACTTGGTGGAGCAGTTTCAGAATATCTATCTTCCAATATTCCAATTCCTTTGGAGAGAGTAGGAGTTAATGACCGCTTTGGAGAATCTGGTCAAGCAGATGAAATGCTGGAGTTAATGGAAATTTCATCACCATATATTGCTGAGGCAGCTTTACGAGCAATCAATCGCAAAAAATGAATAACAGGTATTTCTTCATAGTCATATGAAGACCAAAGTGTTAACATTGATCTTCGTAATTTTTGTATCAACGTTGCCTGTTAAATTTACAAGCCTTAGTGATTTAAATTCGTATGAGTCAACAAATTATGGCTGCAATGCTGATAGAAACGAAACCTGGACCGTGGGTTTAATCTATTGTACTGATGAAATGCAAGAAGGTTATACCTTATTTTCACCAATGGCATCCAATACCTCCTATCTAATTGATGAATTTGGCAGAGAAGTACATCATTGGATATCACCGGGTGATCACCGACCTGGATTATCTGCTTATCTACTTGACAACGGTTCCTTGCTTCGAACAGCAAACCTTGGTCAAAATCAACCAGGTGAATTTTCTGGAGGAGGTAGTGCAGGAAAAGTGGAGATGATTTCCTGGGATGGTGATTTGGAATGGTCATGGACTTACTCTTCTGAAATGTATCGCAGCCACCATGATATAGAACCACTACCAAATGGTAATTTTTTGATGATTGCTTGGGAATATAGAAGTGAAAGTGAAGCAGCAGAGGCGGGAAAATATCCTCAAGACGATTCTAGTAGAGCTGTGACTACTAGCACAGTTTGGCCAGACAAAATTATCGAAGTAAAGCCGATAGGTTTAGCTGATGCAATTATTGTTTGGGAGTGGACTTTTTGGGATCATCTCATTCAAGATTATGATTCGAGTAAAGCGAATTATGGTGTAGTCTCTGATCATCCTGAATTATTGGATGTAAATTATATCGATGCCGCAGGCAGTGCATCAGGTGGTAGAGATTGGTTACATTGTAATGGCATAGATTACAACGAAATTCTCGACCAAATTGCTATTTCTTGTAAAAATACTAATGAAATTTACATTATCGACCATAGTACGACTACGGAAGAGGCTGCGGGTCATTCCGGCGGCAATAGTGGGAAAGGTGGAGATATTCTTTATCGATATGGTAATCCTGAAAGTTATCAAAGAGGTGGGCCTGATGAACAAGTACTATTCGCTCAGCATGATGTTCAATGGATTAAAGATGGCTATCCTGATGCTGGAAAATTAATGATTTTTAATAATGGTAAAGGCAGGGATATTCAATATTCTTCAGTTGATGTAATCGAAACTCCAATTGATGGTTATACTTATTTTATCGATAAAGATGAACCATTTGGCCCAGAAAATCTTTCTTGGAGTTGGGATAATGGAATAGAAATGTACTCATCCGCTATATCTGGAAGTACAAGATTATCTAATGGCAATACTTTGATGACTTTTGGTATACAGGGAACTTTCATCGAAGTAGACTATACAGGTAAAATAGTCTGGAAATATGTTAGTCCAGTTAATGACCTTGGAATAATGACACAAGGTGATTCTATATTTACTAGCAATGGTAACAAAGTGTTCAAAGTATCAAGACATAGCCCTATGCATCCCGCTTTAATTGATCGTGATTTATCTCCAGATGATTACATTGAGAATTGGCAAGACAATTGCCCAGATATTGAATCGTTGCCATATGATGTTGATGGAGATGGTTGTATTGATGATTCAGATAGTGACGGAATAGACGATTCAGCTGACTTATGTTGGGGCTTTGATGACAATGTAGATCAAGATGATGATGAGATACCTGACGGCTGTGATCTATTAATCGATAGTGATGATGATGATATTGCTGATGAAGAAGACAAATGTCCGGGACATGATGATAATATTGATGTTGATAATGATTCAATATCTGATGGATGTGATGATTTAATTGATTCGGATAGGGATGGAATTAGTAATCAACATGACCTTTGTCCTGGTTATGATGATTTAATTGACTTCGACAATGATTCTATCCCTGATGGTTGTGACAATATTATCGATTCAGATCAAGATGGAATAGATGATGATAATGATTTATGCCCAGGATTTAATGACACTATTGATTTAGATTTAGATCTTATTCCAGATGGTTGTGATGATATAGTAACTGAAGATAACAATATTGATGATAGTTATGATGATAGTAACCGTATTTTTACAGCACAAAACATATCTCTTGGGCTGGTTGTTATTCTTTTTGTGGCATTATTATTTAGAAGAAAATCAAGCGGATAATTCATGAAGTGTCTATGATTCCACAATTTCATGGAGTTCTTTTTAGACACTGCCGATGTTGACGAAATACGAGAAATTGCATCATGGGGAATCCTTGATGGCGTAACTACTAACCCCTCTTTAATCAAGAAGAGTGGGCGTGATTTTAAACAAGTAGTTGCTGAAATCGCATCGATTTGTGATGGACCTATTTCAGCTGAGGTGACTGCAATGGATACTGAAGGAATGGTAAAGCAAGCTTTAGAATTGAAAGATGAATTGCCGGAAAATGTCATCATCAAGATACCTTGTGTCCCAGAGGGTCTTGCCGCAACTAAAATTTTGACAGAAAAAGGAATCAGAACTAATGTGACATTGATATTTTCTGCTGCACAAGCATTGATGGCTGCAAAGGCAGGAGCAACCTATGTTTCTCCGTTCATTGGAAGAATAGATGACACAGGACATGACGGAATGACTTTGATTGCCGAAATTATGGAAACATGGAATAATTATCCTGAGATTTCTACTAAAGTTCTAGCAGCATCAATTAGACATCCTACACATGTTCTACAATGTATTCAACTTGGAGCACATACTGCTACTATGCCAACTAAGATATTTAGACAACTGGTCAAACATCCTCTTACCGATAAAGGAATTGACGGATTTATGAAAGATTGGGCTGAAGTTGAGGCTGCTGGAAAAGCATAAATTTTGGACAAGAGGATTATTCAATAAGAAGATTCCACCCCCGTTCAAGGGGGGCATATCTTGAGTAGTGCTAGAGAACGCTTGAAAAAATTACTAGATGGTGATTTAGAAGCGTCTGATATCGCTGAGGATGCATCGCTAGTTAGTCTTGCAGACCGTTTGTATGGTATAAAAATCGCTAATGTCAAGCCTGTTAAAGCTAGAGATATGGACACCCAAGATTCCGATTTACCAAAACCTGGGGAGCAACAATTTGGTCAAACGTCTAGTTTAATGGTTGAAGTAATTGAACCTGCATCGATGCCATTGCCTGATTTACCACATTTAGAGATGCCAGATTTACCTAATCAAAACAAGCAATTCTCACTGCTTTCACTGTTGTCATTGAGTGGTCTACTAATTGTAATACTCAATTTATTTGGATTATTCTCATCATTATTTGAGGGATCATGTGATATTGGAACATGCCGTTCAGAAGGTCAAACCAGAATTAATTTAATGGATTTCTACAAATTGGGTGAGTCTGATGGTTGGTCCTATTCTTTACTAACTGATAGTATGAGTGGAGTTGGAGGTACAACTGGAGGTATTGGCATACCAGACATAGTAGCATTAATTTCTCTAGTTGGAGTTTTCATTCTATTAAGAAAGAAGTGATTAAATGTCGCCGGATGGATTTATGTCCGAGGCAATTGCTTATTCAGGAATGTTATTGATTCTTGGAGCTTTTATGTTAGAAACCAGAAATATCCTTGACAGTAAAAATTGGATATACCTAACTATGATGGCCTTAGGTTCTGGGTTACTTGCGATTAGAGCTTTGATGATAGAAGAATGGGCATTCCTAATTTTAGAAGTCGTTTGGTGTCTTGCTGCGGTAATTGCATTAGTTGGTTTATCTAGTATATCTAACGAAAATTAATCAACATCTTCATGAGTGATAATCTCCTGAGTTAACAATATGAGCAAAGGGCCTGCCAAAGCAAAACGCGGAATACCTTCTAAAGTTGAAAACTTCAATGAATGGTATCCGTTTATTGTAGAGGCATCAGACTTGGTTGACAAGCGTTATCCAATCAAAGGAATGGATGTTTGGAGACCATATGGCTGGAAGACAATGAGACTAATTGATTCAATAACTCATAGTGAGATGGATAGAACTGAACATGAAGAAGTAAACTTTCCATTACTGATTCCCGAAAATTTGTTGGAAAAAGAAAATGCTCTTGTTGCTAGACTTAAACGCGCAAGAGAAGAGGGTGTTGACCCTGATGAACTTAGAGATGAAGAAGAAGATAGTGGATTTAAAAAAGAAGTATATTGGGTGAAACATGCTGGAGAAAACGACCTTGACATTCCTATGTTTTTGAGACCAACCTCAGAAACTGCAATGTACACAATGTTTCCATTATGGATTAGATCACACAAAGATTTACCTTTGAAAATTTATCAAATGGTTAATACATTTAGATATGAAACTAAGCAAACAAGGTCATTTATCAGAGTTAGGGAAATCCACTTCTTTGAAGCACATACTGCACATGCTGACGAGGAATGTGCAACACGTCAAATCGCACAGGATCTAGAGATTGTTGACAATCTAATGGAGCGATTATGTCTACCTATAATTAAGGCTAAGCGACCTGTTTGGGATACATTTCCAGGAGCATGGTATACTATTGGTATAGATGCGGTAATGCCAAATGGAAGAACTTTGCAAGTTGCATCATGTCATCATTATCGAGACCAATGGGCTAAGGCTTTTGATATAACTTACGAGAATCGGGATGCTAAACAGCAACATGTTCATCAAACCACTTATGGTATGTCAGAAAGACTTCTAGGCGCAGTAGTGGGAATGCATGGAGATGATAATGGATTAATTATGCCTCCAGCAATTGCACCATTCCAGATTGTCATTTGTCCAATGATAAGAAAAAATTCTGATGTTGATACTGTGGCTGAATCTAATCGTATTGCTGGTATATTACGAGATGCTGGTTTCAGAGTTAAAGTTGACTCAAGAGATATACATGCGGGTCAAAAATATTATGATTGGGAAATTAAAGGTGTACCTCTTAGATTAGATATTGGTCCAAGAGATATGGAGAAGGGAACAGCTTATGCTGCTTTAAGAACAGGTGGAAAAGAACCACTGGATATTGAAAATATTGTTGAACTTTGTCGAGAAAAATTGAAAGAAATTGCTGATGAATTAAGAAGACGTTCGTCCGCACATATGGATGATGTAATGGCTAGTTTACCTAAATTCACCAATCAAGATGGAAGTTGGAAAATGATGGGCGAAATTGTTGATGGCAAAATCTACGAAATGCCATTTGATGGAACTGATGCTCATGCTGAAATCATTGAAAGGCAAACTGGATTAACATTTTTAGGTGATTCCACAAATGAATATGATGAAGAAATACCATGTCATATGAGCGGCAAAATGACTAAGCGGAGAGTCATATTGGCCAAAACATACTGAGCAAACATTTGGTGAGTTAAATGACTGAGCAACTAAATCTTACGGATGTAATGACTGAGGTTCAAAATTTTATTACATCTGATGGACAGATTATTCCTGCACAACGTGATTTCTACAGAGTTTTAAGAGAAAAAATGACCAACTATACTGGATTATTTACTGAATCAGAAGTAGAGTTAATTCTTGTTGATTCACGATCTGAAGTATTAGAACTATCTGACGAGGATTATACAGCAATATATGATTTAATTATGGATAGATTTGGATTGAGTAAAAGATTGGAAGAAGAAGCTCGCCTTAGAGAAGAATTAGTAATGAAAGAAAGACTAAGAAAAGAAGCTGAACTAAAGGCTAGAGCTGAAGCAATTGCTAAAGAAAAGGCTGAAGCAGAGGCTAGGGCTAAGGCTGAAGCTGAATTGAAAGCACAAATTGAAGAGCAAGAAAGATTGGTAGAAGAGGCTAGAAAAAGGGCTGAGGAAGAGGAACAGGCTCGACGACAGGCTGAAGAAAATGCTAGAATTGCTGAAGAAGAAAGATTGAGAGCCGAAGAAATCGCAAAGATTGAGGAAGAAGCTAGAATTAAAGCAGAAGAAAATGCTAGAATTAAGGCTGAAGAAGAAGCTAGAATTAAAGCTGAAGAAGAAGCTAGAATTAAGGCTGAAGAAGAGAGGGTTCGACTAGAGGAAGAGGCTAGAATTAAGGCTGAGGCAGAAAAGGCTAGACTAGAGGAAGAGGCCCGATTAAACAGCATTAATGAAGCCCACCAAAAAATGGTAGAAGACTCCATTAGAATCTCCCAAGAAGAACGATTAAAGGAAGAACAAAAAATTAATGCTGAAATTGAAGCGGCAAAAAGGTTTGCAGAAATTGAAAAGGCTGCAGAAGAGAGGGAGGCAGCAAGATTGGCAGAAGAAGAAGCTAGAATTGCCGCAGAAGAAGCGGCGAAAAAAATAGCAGAAGAAAATGCCAAATTAGCAGAAGAAGCGGCGAAAAAATTAGCGGAAGAAAACGCTAGATTAGAAGAAGAAGCGGCAAATTCGAAAATTATTCCTGATTTACCACCAGACAACAATTGATTTACATTCCAAATGATGAAGGATCAATATCCATTTCTCCTTCTTTCATCATCTTGCGCATTTGTTTGTTCAACTTCCTATTTCCACCCATTCCCTTCATCATTTTACGTGAACGGTTCCATTGACCAATTAGTTCCCTAACATCTTTTTCTCTAACTCCAGAACCTCTAGCAATTCGCTTTATTCGGTCCGCTTTTATTTTAGCAGGCTCATTCTTTTCCCATGCTGTCATACTATCCATTATGGTTCGATAACGGTCTAAATTAGACTGCATATCCTGCTTTTGTGATTTTGACATGCCTCCTAATCCACCAAGCATGTTTCCTGGTAAAAAAGACATTAATTTATCGATAGTTCCAACTTTTGACATCATTTCCATCTGTTTATACATATCGTTTAGAGTAAATCTTCCACTCATCATTCGTTGGGTGAGTCGCATTGCTTCTTCTTCATCAAGATCTTCTGGAGCTAAGTCTATCAAGCCTTGAATGTCACCCATTCCAAGAAGTCTAGAAATGAATCTATCCGATTCAAACTTTTCCAAGTCTGATACTTTCTCGCCTACACCAATATGTTCAAGGACAACGCTCTCAAGGAGTTCGAGCAACTCGCCGAGCAGCCCGCCACCAGAAGAGCCAACCCTGGTGACGACCACGTCGACAACGATGGCGATGGCTTCACGGATTGCCTTGATTCCGATTGTTCGGCGCTCAGCGATTGTCAACCGTCGACGCGCCTCAACGAGCTAGCCTTCGTGGGCGACGGCGCGGTGGAGATATTCAACGGTGGACCGGGCCCAGCGACGCTCAATCATTATGCCCTATGTCGCGACACCCTGTGTGTTGATATCACCTCGACTGACACGGTTCTGCCAGGCGCGCACGCTGTGATCTACTTC
>JAKUNX010000030.1 GCA_022451835.1 Candidatus Poseidoniaceae archaeon | reverse complement strand
GGCTGCCCCAGCAGGCCGCTCAGCAGATGTATCATGGACAATTATTGAATCTAATACTCTAGATGCTGGATCATTGACTGACAAATCAGAATTATTGACTTGGAATTATACCGTACCCAATGAAGGACAATACGACCTAAGGTTAGTTATTGACTCAAGCAATGTAATAGATGAATACGATGAAGGAAATAATGAAAATTACATGGTTGTAACCGGTGCTTCAGTTAGTAGTATTATCAACGCACCATCATTTATGCCTTCTATTGGTGCTATTTTGGGATGTGCATTGGTAATTACTCTGATTCAAAAAAATACAAGAGATTGAAAAGAAAGAAGCCACACGCTTCATCATGCGACAGGGACTTCCTCGGGTACCGAAAGACAGAATTGCTGTCTTAATTGGTTCGAAAGGAGTTACTGCAAAGTCTATTCGCAATGCATCTGGTTGTAAAGAATTAAACATTGATTCTGCAACCGGGGATGTTGAAGTTGTATGGGGAGAAGCAGGAAGTTATGATCCGATTAAAGCCATGAAATTACCAGATGTCATCAAGGCAATTGGTAGAGGAATGGCGCCAAAAGCCGCGATAAGGCTATTCGATGACCAGCACTTTTTCGAAATGGTTGACTTACGAAATTTTGTAGGAAAGAGATCTAATCAACAAAGACGAATTCGCTCAAGAATAATTGGCAGTCAAGGTAAAGTGCGCAAACTTATCGAAGGCTTGACTGATACTGAAATTACTATCTACAAATCAACAGTAGTGATTATTGGCGAACAAGAAGGTTTGTCAGCGGCTAGACAAGCTATAGAAATGCTAGCTGGAGGCTCTGAACACGGCTCTGTATTAGGCTACTTGGAAAAAGACCGTCGTAGATCTAAACTGTCAAACCGTTCGTTGGATTCAATCGAATTAAAGCCTCTAAGTCCAACCAGTGACGGGTTTGAAGACCTTGTTCCTGGATTGTCAGAAGTAAGTGACCGGCGCTCAAGAAAAATGCGCGCGAGTCAAGTTGACCCGGAAGATGATGAGGCGGTCGCTGAAATGATGGAATTATCCGAAGATGAGAATATTGGTTGGGAAGAGGAATGATTCATTTTTCTTCTTTGATATGACTCAAATCCATATTTAGAACCTCATACATTGCTTCGGCTAATTCTATTTCAATACCATTTTTATTTGCCCATTCAACCAATCTAGTTACATCTCGTATCAAAAATTCTTGAGCCTTAGGATGTGATTGTATAACCGCTTGACCAACATCTATCACAATTGGTCCATCCTCACTCCATAAAATATTGAACGGTGAAAAATCCCCGTGTACAAGATTAGCTTTTTGCCATGATACTGCTAGAAACTCTAACAATTCATCAAAGACTTCTTGCGGATTATCTACTACAACTTCACGAAGTTTCGGATAAGGTGAGGTCTCATCTCCTAGATATTCCATAACAAGGACATTTTTATTCAAACCTAATGGCTTTGGCACAGTCAAGCCCCATTTTGCTAAACGAGCTAAATTTCTCTGCTCCTTTCTAACCCAAATATCAACTAAATCTCGATGTCTGCGACGTAATCCAGAAAAACGCTGGTCGCCTTCGATATATTGCATCAAATTCTTGAATACTGCATTTGAAGTATGAAAAATTTTGATTGCTACAGGATTGCCTTCAGGGTCAGTGCCATGAAATACGTGGGCTTCCTTACCTCTAGCAACTGGAAAATCAACTGTATCAATTACTTGATTCTTCATCAGTTTGTATAATGACATCAATGTTAGACGGTCAAAGACTTGGTCAAAGACTCGCCTATCAACCCAT
Source organism: Candidatus Poseidoniaceae archaeon (assembly GCA_022451835.1). Lineage (GTDB taxonomy): Archaea > Thermoplasmatota > Poseidoniia > Poseidoniales > Poseidoniaceae > MGIIa-L1. Next base: position 13,865 of record JAKUNX010000030.1, on the reverse strand, counting down.
TCAAATGGACCTTTACCCATCGCTCCTTGAATCTTATTTTCAATGTCTCGAAATATTGACTTGTAACGCTTTTCTTTCATCCAGTCATATTTCCCGGAAGAATTTTCTAAGGATTGTATAAAGTCCCTATCATCTATTTCATCTTGACTAGATTGCTTTGATTTAGAACGCTTAGACTTTCTTCGATTACGATTCTTGTTGATTGCAAGTTCGTCCCAATCGTCTCTACGGTCTTTCAATCGACCACCTCGGGTCTTGTCTCACCCAAACAACGAATCAATGTCAATATCATCGTCATCATCGTCATCATCATCGCCCGAATCGGGATATTCTTCAACTGGAACAAATTCTTCTTCTGGCTCTTCTGCTGCTTCTTCAACCGCTTCTTCAGCTGCTTCTTCGGATGCTTCAGCCTCATCATCAGATGATGCAAACATATCATCAACTTCATCGTCGCCATCGTCTTCTTCGCTACCAAACATGTCATCATCATCGGTTTCATCTTCGACTACTCCGAATAGATCATCATGCTCATCATCATCATCATGAGTTACATTCATGCCAAAGACATCAACATCGTCTGGAAGTACCCCTTTTCTAGATAGATACATCGCCTGAGTTTTGGTGTATCGGTGTTTAACATCAGCTTTAGAGTCTTGAAAATCCCACGGCCATACAATGATTAAATCTCCTTCTCTAACCCATTGACGGCGACGCATTTTTCCTGGAATTCTAGCAAGTCTTGTCTCACCGTCTTCACACAAAATAGAAACTCTTCGGCCACCAAGAATTTGGTCAGCAAGAGCAAACATTTCGTTAATTCTACGGTTAGGCATCTTGACACGGATCTTCGTAGATGAACCATCCTCTGGATTCTCCAGACGGGCTAATTCTTCTACATCGACTTTCTCTTCATGTCTTCTACCCATTGAGGCTCACTATTGCGGCCTAATAGACATCCCTTATTGAATTCACTACTTGAATAGGCTTCAATTCCAACCATAATTCAAACTTTGTGCGGCGACTTCACAAATCTCTAGCAACTTGTCACTTGCAACACCCATGAATAGGGTTGCCATCAAACAAGCAAGTATTGCGAATCTAACTTGCCAACCAACAGGCAATGGACCACTCCTTCCTTCTTCTGCCTCTTCAAAGAACATGACAACGCCAATTCTCAAGTAATAATACATCGATATTGCAGAGTTGATAACCATGGCAAAAGCAAGCCACCAAACCCAATGTACATCTGCTAATCCAAGGTCACCTCCTGCAACAATCTCAGCACCCATTTGACCAATTGCTACCTTGACTATCCCCATGATAACCAAAAGCTTCGATACGAAACCTGCAAGTGGTGGCACTCCTGCTAATGAAATCATAAAGATGAACATAGCAACTGCAAGGAATGGTTCTCGCTTAGCAAGACCGCCTAATGAGGAGAGTCGAGATGCATCGCCATCTGATTCTAGAATAGACAACACCAAGAACGCTCCGAGTTTGAAAGCAACCAGAACCACAAGATGGAATATTAGCGCAGTAAGAACGGCAACTGCAGATTCGCCTCCGTCGCCAGCAAGAGAATCATCCCAATTCCATGCTCCAATTGCGGTTATTGCCGCTAGCATGTAACCTGCATGAGCGACTGAGGAATATGCCAACATTCTCTTTGGATTAGTACTGCCTAATGCTGCGATATTACCCCATGTCATAGTAACTAAAGAGAGAATTCCAAGTAAAGTTAGCCAAACTGTTCCGTCTTCACTTGCTTCAGGTGCGGCAACGATTAGCAACATTCTCAGTAAACCGATAATACCCATAGCCTTGCTAGCAGTTGCCAAAATTCCAGCGATTGGGCTACTTGCACCTGCGTAAGCATCTGGCGCTGCGAAATGGAACGGTGCGGCACTAACCTTGAAACCAAAACCAACTAGAACAAAGCCGATTCCAATAAGTGGTAATGGGTCTGTTCCATTAATGACAAACTGACTTGCTAAGACATCAAATTGCAACGAACCTGCCCACAAATAAAGCATTGACAAACCATATAATCCAACACCAGAGGCCACAGAACCTACAATGAAATATTTCATACCTGCTTCAGTTCCAGCCTTGGTTTCTTTGTAGAATGCTACCAAGACATAGGTTGAGAATGATGCAAGTTCCAACCCAATGAACAAGACAAACAAATCCTGTGCCAAAGCGACTACTGACATACCAAGAGCACAAGTCAACATCAAAATGTAGAAATCTGCTTGTCTACGATTATTGTAAAGGTCGTTTGTTGAAAGTTTTGGACCAATGCCCCTCACTTCTAGACGATTCATTGAAGCAAATGCTGCGAGAGTTAAGGCACCGAAGAAAATCAATTCAAACACTCGACTGAAGCCATTGACTAACATCAATTGCTTGCCACTATCAGTAACTATTGCTGCTCTATCTACCCCGTCTTGGAACGACAGCATAGTAAGAACAAAAGCCGCACCAAGAGTAATGGTAGCAATCCATGCTGGAAGCCTTGGATTACTGGTAAGTTTGAATCGATCACCGCCAAACAACCACATTACTCTAGTTTGAGTACCTGGAATTCTAACTGTTCCTTTGCCTAAATTTGGAATAATAATTAACAGAATCAAACCAGCAAATAGAACTAATTCAGGACATAATGCTGAAACAAATCCGTCTGTAAAAGGCTCAATATTCTCTACTCCTGACATATCAAGCACCTCCCTTACCGACAAAAATAATCAAGCCATCGAATATTTGTTTAGTCCAATCATCCATCATATCCAGTCCAATCCACGGCATTATACCGAATAAGATAGTGAAGAATGCCATAATTAGCATGGCGAATTTCTCTGAATTTGAAATATCAGGAATTGGGTGACCTACCATATTTGCTGGTGGCTGTCCTTCTTCTCCACCTTCGAAAATTGTTCTCTGCATTGACCATAGATAATATGCGGCAGTAAGTGCTAGAACTAATGCTGGACCTACCATCCACCATATGCTCCAGCCATCCAAGGAAATCATATGCCATAGTGCGATAAGCATCATTATTTCTGCAACGAATCCAGCCAATAATGGCAATCCTAAAGACGCCATCCAAGCAAACATCATCGAAGTTGCAAGCCATGGTGAATGCTTCGCCATACCTCGCATTGCTCCAATTTCCATGCTATGGTAGTGATGCTTGAATGCACCACAAACTGCGAATAACATTGGGCTGATTATTCCGTGGGCGAACATCATGAATAGTGCTGCTGCCCAACCCATCGGTTGCATTGTGGCAATACCAATTAGGATTACTCCCATGTGAGAAACTGATGAATAAGCAACCATTTTCTTTAGATTAGTCTGACCTAAACAAACAATTGCCCCCCAAACTAGAGAGACCATACCGATGATCATCAATGCTAACTGGAAGTGATATAGGGCATGTGGGAACAAGCTAATTGGAAGTCTAAACATTCCATATGCACCCATCTTTAGCATAACACCTGCAAGCAGCATTGAACCACCTGTTGGTGCTTGAACGTGAGCATCAGGCAGCCAAGTATGGAATGGCACAGCAGGCAGTTTTACCAAGAAACCAATCATTAGCATAACGAATAGTATCTTTTGCATTTGTTCACCGAGATACCAATTATCTCCTACATTACTAGATCTAGCACTATCAATTAATTCAGGAATTGAGAAACTTCGTCCTGTCATTGTACCTGCAGATGGTAGTGAATATGGATCTTGTAAGAAATATAGAGTAATCAGACCAAGTAACATTACTACTGATGCGGTAAATGTGTAAATGAAGAACTTTTGAGATGCATACTTTCTATCTTTGCCGCCCCACTTTAGAATAAGGAAGAACATTGGAATCAATGTTAATTCCCAAAATACGTAGAACATGAACAAATCTAAGGAAACGAATACGCCAATTAGAGCACCGCCCATCAGCAATAGTAGAGGGAAATAAGTTGCACCGCTCTTCTCATTCCAAGTGGCAATGATTGTCACTGGTAGCAGGAATGTAGTTAGCCAAACCATCGGGAATGATAGAGCATCTAATCCGACAGCCCAGTTAATTCCAAGGCTCTCAATCCAAGAATAAGTGGTTTGATACTCGTAGTCATTGAATGCAATATTCATCCAACTTACATCACCAAAGTATTGGAAAAACATCCCAGTAGTAATCATTAGCATAATCAACGAAAAGACCAAACAAGTCATTCTAATTGGTGCACCCAAACGCTCGCGCATTCTTTCTGTCCCATTAGAGACGAATGCCAATAATATCATGCTAGCAATTATTGGGAACGCAACAAGTGGTATAGAAATCCAGTCAATCAATCAAGCCACCCCCCACAGTAAGAAGAAAATCGCTAACGCCCCAACTGAGACCATCAAAATATAATCTCGAGCCGAACCGGTAGTCATCGAACGAACAACCTTGGAAATTGATTGACTGCCAGATTCAATCTTCTTGATTACTCCGTCAACCACATTCTTATCGGTTTCTGCAGACTTATCTGAGAAACCTGCAACTAGCTTCAACATTGCCAAATCATAATAGTGATCAAAGTACAATCTATTTGCTAATGCTTTGGATAAGCCTGAGTTTGCTAAAGATTTGTTATCAAAGTGGAATCTATCAAATACCCACGAATTTAGTCTGATTATTGGTTTCATCCAAGGTTTAACTTTTTCACCTTCTGCAAGCTTACCGCCATACAATGACAAAGCAATACCAGGGCCCAAGATTGCACCAATAGCAATTGCGATATAGGTTAAGATGAAGAAAAAGGCATCACTATTAGCAAATGCATGATTCATTTCATAGACGATACCGTCGATTAGACTCTTTTCTGACATCAAACCATATTCACTATCTGGTGCCCAATGAGTAAAGCCCATACCTGCGAATAACACAGCAGAAAGAGAAACAAATGTTAAGACAAATAATGGTATTTTGATCCATGTATTTGTCGGTCCAACATGAGCTGCAACTTCGGTCTTTGGCTTACCAGCAAAGGTCTTCAACCACATTCTTGACATGTAAAAGCCAGTCATACCAGCACCTACTAAGACACAAATTGCTGGAATGAAAAATCGTGGATCTTCTAAAGCAACTCTCCAAGCATTTGCAATAATTCCTTCTTTTGACCAGAATCCGCCAATGAATGGAAGCCCCATTATTGAGGCAGAACCAACTAACATTGCTGTTGCGGTTAGTGGCATCTTAGATGCTAAGCCGCCCATATTTTCCATTGATTGTGCATCAAATTCATCTTCGTGATGGTCATCATGACCGTGGTGTTCATCATCGTGATGATCATGATGATGTAGATGATGATGAGCGTGATGAACCTCATGAATTACCGAACCGCTTGCCATGAACAGCATACCTTTTGCCATTGCGTGATTAAACAGATGGAATAACGCAGCACCGAATGCCACTATTACGATGTAATGGGCACCATCGTCATTATGCCAGTCTAGGGTATTTGCCAAGAACATTGCACAACCTAGTCCAGTGAAAATGTATGCTAACTGACTCATTGTAGAGTATGCTAGAACCTTCTTTAAATCGTGCTGGACAAAAGCAATTGCTGCTGCCATGACTGCGGTAATACCACCAATCAAGGCGATGATAAATGCAAGGTCAACTAAATCATTATGCAGGGCTTCTGCACCGAAGAATGGGAACATTCTTGCAACCAAGTAAAGTCCTGCATTTACCATTGTAGCTGCGTGAATTAGTGCAGAAACCGGAGTTGGTCCTTCCATTGCATCTGGCAGCCAAACGTGAAGAGGGAATTGAGCAGATTTGCCAACAGCACCAATAAACATCATACCTAGAGCCCATTGAAGGGTTCCTGAGGATTCTGCTGCGACCGCGGCAATATTTGCTTCATCGAATACTACTGCATAATCAAGCGAACCAAATAGATCCCACATCATTACTAGACCTATCATCAAGAATACATCACCAACACGAGTGGTCAGGAATGCTTTCTTTGCAGCATATGCTGCACTTGGCTTCTCATAATAGAAACCAATCAATAAGTAAGAACACAGACCCATTATTTCCCAGAATATGAATAGCCAAAGGAATGAATCTGCCAAAACCATACCTAGCATACCAGAACAAAACAGTACAAATTCAGCATAGAATCTATGATTGCGATTATCATTAATCGGATCAGTATTCATGTATCCAATACTGAATATATTGATTAACAAACATAGGAATGAGGCAACGAATAATAGCATCACAGTGACGTGGTCAATGTAAATACCAAAACCAAAACTGATTGGTTCTAAGGACCCACCATTGTAAACACTTGAGTTTAGCCAAAGGAAATCTACTGAATCTTTAATTCCAGCAAAGCCTCCAATGTGATCTTTGATTAGTAATAAAGAGATAATCAAACTTGCTGCCATAACAACTAGAGCAATGATTCCACCTTCTTTCATGGTGTCTTTCCAGAAAGGATTACGGTTGAAAACTCGGCCCAAAAACAAAATAACTGGGAAGGCAAGCATCGGTAGAAGAATAATCAACGGAGCAAATTGCATCATTTCGCTATCGATTATAGCGTTTGAACCAGTTCCAGCCATCATATCACCTCAATTCCTCAGGACGTCAACATCGTCCAATGATATTGTTTCATGCTTACCATACATTGCAAGGAAAATTGCTAATCCAATCGCTACCTCACTAGCAGCAATAGCAATGGCAAAGATAGTGTAAACCCAGCCTGTTGGGTCTCCATGATGTACTGCTGCCGCAGCAAATTGCATATTAGCCGCATTCAGCATCAATTCGATGCACATTAGTACAATAATCGCATTCTTTCTAGTGAAAGCGCCACCTAGACCAATAATGAACAATATAGCTGAGAGTGCAGATACCCATGCTGGATCTATCATTCTTCTTCACCTCCAAATTCCCAAAGGAGATTTTCTCTCCTTTCATCACGAATTAAATACGCTGCACCAATCATTGATGCTGCCATTAAGATGCCAACAAATAGTAGAGGCAATGCCCAATCATTGAGTAGTGAATCTGCTAAGCCATTGGTTGTAGGCTGTTGATCGCTAGAATCTGCCCAAACCTCTTCAGCACTGAGAACTGAAATTAATATCATGGCCATTGCTAATAGACCGATTCGAGTAACTAGTGAAACGAATTTCATTCGAAATCCTCCTCCAAGATTTGCCTTCTAGTAAGCATAATACCAAACAAAACAACCAATCCCACGCTAGCAAGATAAACAAGAATTTGAATCGCGGCCAAAAATTCAGCACCTAATAGAATGAAAATTCCAGATACTGCCATAAAACAGAAGATTAACGAAAGCATTGAATGGGCAACTCTTTGAGCTAGAATAAGCCCTAGTGCGCCCCCAATGGTAATCGTGGCAAATAAGAAAAATACTCCTGCTTCGACAATACCTGCGACATCCATCTCAAGCACCTTCCTCGGCAGCAGCTTTTGCCTTTGCAGCCTTCTTAGCACGCTTATCTCTTTCCTTGTTAGCACGCTTGGCCAACTCTGCATCGACTGCTTCTTGATGTACGGATGGTAAAACTCGAGTCCTACTTGCATCAAACCACAAATCTTGACGAGTAAATCCTGACATACCATCATATTCGTTAGTCATGAAGAAAGAAGTAAATCCACAAGCTTCCATGCAAAGGCCACAGAACATACAGCGACCTAAGTCAATTCTTCCCGAAACGATTTGGTCGTCAGCAACATATAGTTCAGATTGTTCAATATCTTGTTCCATACCAGAATCATTCCATCTAACTGTTGCAGTATTGCCTGATAAGTCCAAAACTTCAGCAAATCGCCACTGGTCTGGTGTATCAGCGTGGGCGGTTACGAGGTTAAAGTCATCAAGAGTCTCAGCCACCTCTGGAATCAATTGAGCAGCATAGCCACCAACTTCCAATTCACTACCAAGGCCTCCATGATCGCCATCAGCGCCATCAAGTACATCGACTCTTAACTCAGTAGTCATATGAAGACAGTCGTTTGGACAAGCGGTAACACATAACTTACAGGCAGTACAGGTCTCCCAAATGACACCAATTCTGCCGTTATAATTGCCGGGAACGAATAACCATGGTTCCATATCCTCTAATCTCTCATATGGATATTGTACGGTTTGAGGCTTCCATAGTGTTGGAAACAAATCAGAGGTCACTCGGTCTGGGGCAAATTCTTGCTGGCTAATGTCATTAAATTCGCTATTCTTACTAGCTCTAGCTTTGGAACCATCATCCAAAAATTCTGGATGTGAAGTATTATGATATCCCATACCTAATCGCTTACCAAACCACTTTCCAAAAATGGGGAAAGTCCTCAGTGCGGTGATTAAGGTTATCTTGAACGGATACCAAAATAGGTTTCTAAAATTCGGCTTTGCATGGGGGTGCATTGGCATATTTTCACCTCACTCCTGCCCCGGGACATAAGTTCCCGCAGGCTTTTCTGTATAGACGTGGAACATACGCTCTGTATTTCCACTTTTATCCTCATCATTGAGGAATAAAACGAAGATTCCTAACCAAACAATTGTAGTTGCAATCGGCACAAACATAGGGATGCCAAATGCATCCCAAGCCCATCCACCAGCAGCGGTATCTTTCATTTCAGTTGGGTCGAATAAGTACAAGCGGTAAATTCCAGCGAGTACAACTTGTAATACTGCAAGCGGCAACAAGATTCGCCATCCAAATTCAAGAATTTGGTCCGTTCTAATTCTTGCAAGAGAGAATCTTGCCCAAACGAAGACTAGTAAGAATACCAACCATGACTTGATTAGAACAACAATAGCGCCAGGGATTAGCAAGTAAAGATCGCCAAGTATTGGTACTTGACTGATTAATCCTTGGAATGGTAAATGCCAACCTCCAAGGAAGAAGTGCGTGAATAGGAAACAGGCTGCATATGTTCGAATATATTCAGCCATAAACAGCATTCCAAATCGCATGCCGCCGTACTCAGTCCACCATCCTTCAACCAATTCGGCTTCAGCCTCAGGCATATCGAATGGAACTCTTTCGACCTCAGCAATCATAGTCAGTAAGAATAAACCGGCGCCAAGAGGCATTAAGAATAGGTTCCATGAACCTGCTGAATGTTGGAAATGAATACTTTCAATGATATTGAAAGTACCTGTTAAGAGTGCAACTGAAAGTAGAGTCAATAGTAAAGGAATCTCATAAGCCGTCAATTGGGCTGCTGATCTTATACCGCCAATCAAGGTATACTTATTGTTAGAAGACCACCCTGCAAAGAAAACACCGATTGGCGCAATTCCAAAGATTGCAATTGCATACAAGATTGACAATTCAGGATTGGTTGCATAAATCCCGCTAGAAAGAGGGATGATTCCAAGAATAAGTAGAGTTGAAGAGACAATTAAAAACGGTGAAACTTCGAAAATTAATCGGTCAGCGCGTTGGGGTACCATGTGCTCTTTAACAAGGAACTTCATGCCGTCAGCGACGTTTTGGAAGAAACCTGGGAAAATTGAATATCCCATCCATGAACGATTGTTTACTCTGTCTACGGTAGCAAATTTTTCATCGCGGTTGCCAAATTTCTTGTTCAGCCATTTGTTCAAACCACCAATAGGTTTGCCTAACCCGAATGGCAGCATATTCCACCAATCTCCAGCAGTAACTCCATTTTCACCAACCCAAAGAGAACGAAGGGCAGTTGTAGCACCACGACGGTCATTCATCCTTGCAACAGCCTTACGTTCAATCCACAATATCGCGAACTGAGAGAAAAACAGCATCAAGAACACAATGTTGACTACAGCAAATGTCGCTAATCCAAAGGCTATTCCTCCAGAACTATCCTCTAATGGCGTTCCCTCAAGCAATGAAGGTATCAAGTCATCAAAGGTTGAGAAAATAAGTTCCCTTAAGTCGTACTTGTCATCCATGATCTCACCTCAACGATCTGTCTCTCCGATACAAGGGTCAAAACTACCCATTATTGCGGGTATATCAGCTACTTTGTAGCCAATCATTGTTTTAGCAACAAATGGGATTGTGATAAACATTGGAGAACGAATCGAAAGCCTGTAAGGCATTTTACCTCTACCTTCTCCGCCACCTTGGATGTAAAACTGGGAGGCTCCTCTAGTGCATTCATAATTACTGAAACCAGTAGCTCCCTCGGGCGCTCTTGTCGGTGCTTTAGTGTAAATCATTTCATCGCCATTTGAATAATGTGTATTTTTCCCGCCTGGGATTTTCTCTATAGCATCTAACAACATACGGCAAGATTGTCGCATCTCCTCAATCCTTACACGGTATCTATCGTAACAATCTGCTCCTTTAACCGAGGTTGGCTTTTCAACCGCTGGCTCCCAATCGATTTCATCATACACTGAATATGGGTGAGCCCAACGAATATCATAATTTACACCAGCAGCACGAACATTTGGACCAGATACTCCAGCATCGACCATTTCCTCTGCATTAGCATAACCTACTCCTTGAAGTCTAACCAGCCATATAGTTGATTCATCGAGCATCATTTCATATTCTTCAATTCGCTTTTCAAACAATTTTACTTTAGCAATCATACGGTCGGCAAATCCAATTGGAATGTCTCGCTTGACGCCACCGATTCTTGGATAATTGTAGTGCATTCTTGAGCCGCCTAATTCTTGTAATAAATCGAGGAACATTTCTCTGTCCCTCATACACCAAGTCATCAAAGTTAGATTACCAATATCTGGTCCAAAGGCACCCAACCACATCAAGTGACTAGCGAGTCTTTGTAATTCAGCGGCAAGCAGACGAATGTATTCTGCTCTTTCAGGCACATCTGCTTCGAGTAAATCTTCTGCCGCATAGATGTAGGAGTTAGCCCAAGTCATTGCACTGACATAGCAAAGTCGGTCACAATACGGTGTTACTTGAGTAAAATCCCTAGCTTCACAGATTTTTTCAACCCCACGATGGATATAACCCAGTTCAGCGTCTGTATCGACAACTGTTTCTACGTCAACTTTGACTCTCAAAGTCCACAACCCATGCGTCATAGGATGTTGCGGGCCCATTGTAATCCACATTTGTGCCATGATCTCACCTCACTTTACCCGTCCCTCGTCTGCCGGTTTTCTACCGAACCCTTGAGCGTCATCATACATTTCATTGTAATCGTGGTAACGTATTTTGTGTTGTTTCTGTAGAGGATGAAACCCTTCTGGACTATCGTGTGGATTTAGTACTCTGTGCATATTATCATGCCCTTCGAAATTGATTCCAACTAAATCCCATGTTTCTTTTTCATTCCAATCTGCACCAATCCAAACATGCTGTACCGATGGTATAGAAGGAGTATCATTATTTGGCAGGCTGATAATTATCTCAAATTCAACTGGTATTTGGGCGCCAAGCATTTTCTCGGCAACAAATACTGTATTGGTGTTTGGAACTTGGTTAACGATTGGTTGGCGAAGTAGGTGATATACCACTTCCCAGCCCCTCTCGTCTCCGCCCTCTCGGAAATGGGTTCCGGTAATCATGGAACAGTAATTCACTCCTAATTCGAACTTCATCCACTTTGCAAGGGCTTGCCAATGTTGTGGAGGGGCAATAATTCTAACAAATGAGTATTTTTTGGCGTTTGAATGTTGAATGATGTCGGCGTTAATTCCGCTGCCGCTAAATCGGTCGTTGATTGCATCTGCACATTCAGTAACTGCTACTGCATTTTGCTCTAGAGTAATAGCCATACCCATTACTCATCACCTACAATAATTGGCTTTTCAGAATCTCTACCAGAACTTGGTGCGCCGCCTATTCTGATAATCTTCTCTCGCAATAGACCAAATCCATCGATTAGCGCCTCTGGTCTTGGCGGGCATCCTGGAATGTATACGTCAACTGGTATCACAGTGTCTACCCCTTCTAAGATATTGTAAGATTGGAAGTAAGGGCCGCCTGAAATTGCACATTCGCCCATAGCAATACAATATTTTGGCTCAGGCATCTGCTCCCACAATCTAACAATTTTATCGGCGAATTTCTTTGATATCGGCCCGTTTACCAGCAATACATCTGATTGTCTAGGCGAGGAACGGAATAGTACTCCGAATCTGTCGCCGTCGAATCTTGGGGTTGCTGCTGCTGCCATTTCAATCGCACAACATTTGATGCCAAGGTGCAATGTGAACAGAGATTTTCTGCCGGCCCAATTGAAAAATCGTCCTGCAAGGACGCTCAAGAATTGTTTTATTCGAGTTACTTTGAGTGCTTCATCGGTAACTCCACCAACCATTTCAACTAATGCACGGCTGTTAAATGCTGCAAAGTTTTCTCCTGGATCTGCCATTATTTCACCTCAAATGTATATTCTGCCTCTTTTTCTAAATACATACCAAACGCCAAGTGACATTATGGCAAAGTAGCCACACAACACCAATAGGGCATCTTTGGCTTTGGCTACTGCTCCGGCTCTAGCGCTGTCAGCTAAGTCTTGGGCAGTTGCGTCTGAGGCAACCATGCCGCCAAGAACCAAGAACATGAACGCAACATCAAACACCAAAAAGATGATTGCATACCAATAATATTGGAAATGGAATTGAATCATAGCATCTCCAACCGGTTCGCTACCACACTCAAAAGTGGTTAGTCTTCTTGGATACAAACTGTGATCCCTTTCATAGCCTTCCAAAAGGTAAGATTTGGTGATGTGTGGGCGAGCAGGATCTACTCGTGGCCTTACTACCCAAGTAATGATGAAATTCGTAAGCGGCATCAATATCCCAACGACGGTTAGAAAGCCAATTGAGAGATACGCACTTGGCACTGATTCTAGTCCGGACATTGATTCACCCAGTGCAAAGCATACGCTTAGCAAACCTTCCAATAATTACCCCTCAATAAGGGTTGCCAAATGTTTGATTTTTTTTCCTGTTTGAAACCCGCTTTTTGCCACGGCTTTATTCAACAAATCTACCGTTTAAAAAAGTCCGATATGGCCCGGTTTAACGCGCTCAAAAAGCCGGCTTACTTTTTCCTACCAAATAACTGAGTAATTGTTGGTTTTCCAACACGGTATAGCAGTCCAACAAATAGTAAAGCAACGATGAAATAAATTCCGCTCGCAATTTCTTCTTGTGAAAGTCCAAGACCGAGAATGCCTTCATCTGGCTGACCCAAGACTGAAATCTCAATATTTTCTCTGCCTACAACGCCTATTTCAGTTGGTTCTACAGACAGAGTAAATGTGTAGTTATCTTTGATTTCAGCGTTATTAGGTGGCCTAACAATTACCTCGATTGTCGTCGAAGCACCAGTGTCTAATGTGCACTTTAGATCTTCATCAAATTCTCTGCATTCTGTATTATCTTCTTCTAACAAGATAGACCACCCACGGAACCCTTCTGGGGTGTAGATTATGAATTCAGTTCGTGTATTTCCATCATTAACTATCGTAACAGGAATGGTCTTTCTGTCGGGATATTCTAGCTCATGATACAATTCAACTTCTTCACTGAATTGAATATCATAGATTGTTTGAACTTCCAAATTTAGAATGATTCTTCCTGAAGTTCTATCTGCAGCATTTTCTTGACTGAATACAACCACTTCAAGGATGCCAGCATCGCCAGTTTGTGCGGTTGGGCTAACTTCAACAATCACGGTTACTTTTTGCTTAAACTTACGAACTTCGTTACCATAAATGCTGATATTTTTACTAAGCATTAACGCATTTGCACCTAATTCGGATTCTGCAACATATGGTTGGCCGTCTTCAGAGAGAATATAGGATTGTGAAGTTAAATTGAATATCCCATACTTTGTCGTAATAGAAATACTTTCAT
>JAKUNX010000003.1 GCA_022451835.1 Candidatus Poseidoniaceae archaeon | reverse complement strand
CAGAGTTGAGAATTTATCTGGTTGTGGATTAGGTGCAGCAACTACAACATGCTTGAGTAAATTAGGATATGTAGTTGAAAAACAACAGATCATTCAACTTCTAATTGACAATATGGCTCAATTAATCGGAAGAACTGTACAATAATATTCGAAAAACCAATGACAAAAAATAATTGATGAGAGATAATGCGAGGTCTATGACTCGCTATTGGCCAAGGTTTACTCGAGAAGGTGTTGAAAACTCAGTTGCTCCAATAGACTATCTTGAATGGTACATACCAAGGCTGCAAGAGGAGAGAAAGCATAATTTGTCATTTAGCGGCATGCAATTTGATTGGGACTTTACCGAGTTATTAGGTGAAAGTGTAGATGACATTGGAAAAACCTTCTTTGGTGACATAGAAGACCCAAGAGAAACAATTGCTAAACGAGAAGATGTTGAAATTGAAAACGTATTAATCACTCATGGAGCAACTCAAGGAATAAATATTGCATTATTGACTGCAATTGCTAAAATTAGAGATAACATAGACAACATAACCGTTGCAGTCGAATCACCAACCTATGCACCAATACCACAAACAGCATTGATTCTAGCTGATGATGTGATTAGAATTAACAAATCACCACCAACTAATGGTTTAGGGCATTGGAGAATTGATTACACTGAGTGGCAAGCTGCGATTGAAAAATCCCAAATAATCATGATAACTCCAATTTCAAATCCATGTGGTTGGAATTTGCATCCTGAAGACAAGGATTGGATTATTGAACAAGCTAGAATTAATGATGTCATTGTTATTGCTGATGAAGCATATAATGATGCATATAGATATACAGATGATTATCGATCGATACATAGTTTTGGAGATAATTGCATCTCCATTAATTCATTAACAAAAGTTTATTCCATGGGCCCAATAAGATTTGGATGGCTTATTGCAGAAAGAGAAACGATAGCCATAGCGAGAAGTATATTCATGACTTTCTCAGGCGTAATGTCAAGCCCAACTATGAGAATTGCTGCTAAAGTCATGAAAAAATTAGATACTGTAGATGATGCTATTGAACATTATCGTAAAGAAAACCTGCCTATCCTCCGTAATGTCTTGCAAAAACATGGCATAGTTTGGAATGAACCTCCAGCCGGTGTGTTTGGATGTTTTGAATTGCCCAATAATATCAATTCGGAATATTTTGTAGATTACTTCTGCAAAGCCAATGATTTATTGGCAGTACCGGGGTCAATGTTTAGCGAAAAAATGATTTCATGGGTTCGAGTAGCATGGTCTATAGAACCGAAAAAGTTTGAATTAGCAGTTAGAGCATTGGACAAATCACTTAATTCAGCATTAAATTAAAAACAAGTGAATAAAAGTAATTGATGTTCTCGGCGGTACATGGGCGAAATTGTTGTTGCTATCACTGGTGCGTCTGGTGCTATTTACGGAAAACGCTTATTGGAGATTTTGCAACAGCACGGTAGAGATACTAGATTGGTTGTTAGCAATGCTGGAGAGATTACCCTTCAACACGAATGTAATATCTCCAAAGAAGAACTTGCTGAAGCAACTGGTTCTAAATTAGATCAGGAAGGAAATATTGGTGGCAAATCCGCTTCAGGATCAGCCAAAATTGATGCAGTTGTTATCTGTCCTTGCTCGGGAACTACACTTGGAAAAATGGCCGCTGGCATCAGTGACAACTTGGTAACACGTTCGGCAATTGTAGCCATGAAGGAGCGAAGAAAGTTGATTCTTGTACCAAGAGAAGCACCATACGCTACTGTTCATTTAGAAAATATGACCAAGTTATCTTCTTGGGGCTCAATTATAATTCCAGCCTCACCCGGATTTTACAATCATCCAAAGTCAGTTGATGACTTAGTTGATTTTATTATTGCTAGGATTTTAGACCATCTGGACATTGAACACCAAGTTGGCAAGCGATGGACTGGC
The DNA here is from genome assembly GCA_022451835.1 of Candidatus Poseidoniaceae archaeon. Classification (GTDB taxonomy): domain Archaea; phylum Thermoplasmatota; class Poseidoniia; order Poseidoniales; family Poseidoniaceae; genus MGIIa-L1. Next base: position 29,139 of record JAKUNX010000003.1, on the reverse strand, counting down.
GATGAAATCTAATACACAAATGACCGCCGAGTTATTGAAGTAAAACGACTACGGCATAGTGTTCCTCATGTCTCAATTAGACTACAACAATATGTTAGTCGCTGAACTCAAACAGGAACTAGAGAATTTTGGTTTGCCTACATCAGGCAAGAAATCAGAGTTAATAGAGCGTTTAATGTCTCATTCTAAAGAACCAGTAATGATCTCAATAGAAGCAGATTTGATAGAAGATGATTCGCGTTATGAGGCAATATTTGCTAAAATGAAAACGCAAATTGTTGGGCCTTTGAATTTAGGAGCAGTTATTGCAATTGGTCTTTCTCTACTAATGATCTCATCTGTTCTTGTCCTGAAGCCTGATTGGCTTGGTTTTGGCGAAGATTATGATTATCAATTGATTGATTTTGACCAAAGTCAAACCAAAATATATGCTGAGGAATTAGTAGCATTGGGCCATCCTGATTGGGAAGGCAGAATGAGCGGTACAGTGGAAGAAGCAAATACATCACTGTATATTCTTGACCGGCTATCTGATATGGGTTATGAGGCTCAGTCGTATAGTTATGAAGTTCCCATGCATCATGTGAATTCAGAACCAAGTTTTAGGCTGTGTGTCCAAGGAAGTCTAGGTTTTTCACCATGTGACGGACCTGTTGGGCAAGTTGGGGGCTCACAGGTTACCATTTTCCAACATAGAGTGGATTATGTAATTCAAGGACTATCTGGTCAATCAGAATATGGTTTTGACGAAGATATTACTGTAACTGATTTGGGTAATGGTACTGATGAAGCACTTTGGCAATCAGCTACTGGAACCTTAGGATATGTAAGAATGGATGAATCAAGAGTTAGTAATACTGAGATGTATAGTTATGCTGCTCAAAATGATTTGGCTGGAATAATTAGTGTTAACAAAATTATCAATTGTGGACAGATAGAAGGTAATGACTGTGTACCAATTTTCAAGGGTACAAATTATGATGCATTGGTCTCTGCAAATGGAGGAACTATACCAACTGATATTCCATTTATTGCGATGTCTAGAGATGCTGGTGATATTTTTGAGGCGTTAGTAATCAATGGTACAGAACCCGCATCAATCGAACTTATTATTGATGTAACCAACGATGAAGAGCGAACAATCTATGTTCCATGCGGTGTTATTGAAGGTAGAAGTTCAGAGGTGATAATCGCAGGAGCACATCACGACACTGTATACCAAGGAGAAGGTGCAGTTGATGACACTTCTGGAGTTACAACTGTATTGGAGATGGCAAGACAACTGGCTGAAATAGTCAATAACACAGGTGTACCTGAAAGAACCATACAATTCTGTACCTGGGGTGGTGAAGAAGAAGGATTATGGGGCAGTAGAGCATATGTTGCTGAAATGCAAAACAGTTTACGAAATAATTTGAGATTATATCTTAATTTCGATATGAATCACGTAGATGCTGATTTCCAAAATCGTGGTAATTCATTGACCCTGTTTACCAATAATGAAGATGACTATGGACACATCAAAAGAATCTCAAATTTATACATTGAAGAGCGTAATGAAATTGCCAACAAATATGACATCCGACACAGCTTACTTGATGGGGCAAAAGGCGAATCCAATGAAATGCCTTGCAACTCAGATTACTGTCCTTTTATCTATGAGTTAGGCGGTAAAGTAGGTCGCGCAGTTTCATGCTATGGTGGGGGTGCTTGGGAATATCATACCTACCTAGATACAATGGATCGTTTCAATGAAGAATCGCTGCATGTATCAGGAACTATTTACGGCACATACATGAGATTACTTGCATATGATATGAATGCTTGATTCCGTGAGATTCAATAATGCATTACATTAGGCCAGCCCATGGTGGCTCCTAGTGCTTGGGCATCTCATATTTTGGTAAATTCAAAATCTGAAGCAATTCAACTAAAACAAAAAATTTCCAAATTGAAAGAATTTCAAAAATTAGCTAGGAAAAAAAGTACCTGTCCTTCTTCACAAAAAGGCGGAGATTTGGGTTGGTTTCGAAAAGGAATGATGGTAAGAGAGTTCGATGAAGCAGTTTGGAGCATTCCACTTTCTACCACATCAAACCCGGTAAAATCCCAATTTGGTTACCATCTAATATGGGTTCACGAAAGGGAAGAGAATTAGATGTTTAAGGTTGGACTAGAAAATTATACCGTGCTTGGAAGGCACGGCGCATACGATTTTGAGCATGAAAGTAAACAACCTTTCACTGTCAGTATATGGGTCGAATTAAATCACAATCAATTTGATGATGATCTCTCCAAAACCATCAACTATGCAGATCTACAAAATGTTGTACATGAAGTCATTGCAAATTCTCCTCCGATTAGATTGATGGAAACTATGATGACCAAAATGTTTGAACAGATTAGCCAGAATAGACTAGTCAAGAAAATTTCCATAAGAATTGAAAAGCCCAAAGCAGCGTTGCCACATGAAGGTGGACTAGCAATTGTTGAAGCAGAATGGCCATTTGAACAATAGAATTGATACATTTGATTGATTTAACGTAACCATGGGCGAGTCAATTCCTAGAGTGTTCGTTCCATCAGTCACTGAAGAAAATGGTGGCACTATTGCGCTTGGTTGCTTTAGTAGCGAAGAAACCGCCTGGCAAGTATTACGTGCCTTTTTGAAGAAAAGTGAACAAATGCTACTAGAGAGTAGTAGCGTAGTTATTTGGGATGTTGATATTGTTGGCGAAGAAGCAATGACTGTTTTGTCAACAATGGAATGTAAAGACTGTCCAGTATGTGGTAGACGCACTTTTTGGATAGATGTAGATAATTTTAGTGCTTTGTGTTATGTTTCAGCTTGCTCAGCATGGATAGAAGAAAACACTGTAGACCCTGAGATCATTGATTGTGGATGGCCAACAATAAGGTTTCTAAAACAGAATAAATCTATAGACGAGGCTGTTGAAGCACTTTTCAAACTTGGCGACCGACTAAAATCAGTTGGAGAGGAACGTATGGATGAAACTGCGGCAGAATCAATATTAGAAGAAGAATTAGATGATTAATTCACATCAATTGTCTTAATATTGAACTCAAGAATATGAAAGCAAAGATTCCGAAGAATATGAACATCCAAATTCTCATTTGCTTTTCATTACGAAGGTTTTTCTCATGTTGATCAATACATTCTTGGTCTTTACATACTCTTGGCTCAGCATTTGGAGAAATAGAGATTCCACAAATCCTACAATGCTTGTGAGCAGGGAGTTTGCTGCTAGATATTTTACTAGTAACTTTTGACACATTCTCTTTAATCTTCTTTACATCAACCAAGTAATCAACTCCTTACTAAAGTACCTTCAAACTCTTTCCCGTCAAGTGCAGACTCGATTAAGTCAATATCACGACCATCCAATACTGCAATATTAATTTGACTTTTTTCAGCTAGTCCAACCGCTATTGGATCAACTACTGCAGACTGCCCTGGTTCCATTCTATCAGTACCAATTAGTTCTATCAGTTCATGAATAGTCATTTCTACAAATGGTTTTGCATCTTCAGAAACTTTAGGATCTTTGTCAAAAATATGACTAACATTAGTCGCTATGATGCAATCTCGAGCACCACAATCTCGAGCAAGTGAAATCGCTACCGCATCTGTCGTATGCCCTGGAGTCGTACCACCCATAACTACGATGTTGTACTGATCAAAATATTGGGCTGCATCAACTGTACTATGAGGGATAGAAGGTGCAACATTACATCCAATGTCGATAAGTATTTGCTGAATAATTGTTGCATTTATTCGAGTTGCTGCAATACCAACTTCATCTAATCTATCAGAATCTGAAATCAAATTGCTGGCTAGCTCAATGCCTTCTCTTGCAGGTAAACCGCCTCCTACCACAATTCCTAATTTCCTTGAATTTCCTTCGATGTGTACTGCTAATTGACGTAACTTGCCAAACCATGTCTTACGATTTTCTGATTCCTCCGGCCTTAGCAGGCTTCCGCCTAATGCTATGACTTGAGGAAGTCTCATGGATGCTCGTTAGAGTTTAAGCACTTAGACTATCCCATGAAAATCATTACTTGTATACGCTTTTTCACAATTTCATCAAACCGCAAAGGGAGGCTTCAAGTGCTATATACAACGCCCATTACTTGGAGGAGTCTTGATGTCAGGAGATGCAGACATTGCAACTAAACGATTAAGACTAAAGATTGCTCTAGAGGAATTACGAGAGATGAAAGGTTTTGGAACCGAATTGGTCACCATAATTATCCCTCCTGACCGTCAAATTTCCGATGCTAGGGGTATGCTACAGAATGAACACGGTCAAGCAGCTAACATCAAGTCAAAAGGCACTAAGAAAAATGTTCAAGGTGCGATTGAATCTGCTATTTCTACTCTAAATCGTTTCAAAACCCCAGGTGAAAATGGCTTGGCTCTATTTGTCGGTGCAATAATCATTGGCAATAATAAAACTCGAATGGTGAATGTTGTAATCGATGACTTACCACAGCCACTACTTTCGTTTAGATACAGATGTGACTCAACATTTGAGTTGAGTCAGTTAGAGGATATGTTAGTCGATAAAAAATCATACGGATTGTTTGTTATCGACCGTGCAGAAGCGGCTTATGGCATCGCTTCAGGTAAGAGAATCCACGTCCAAGAACACCTTGTTTCGAATATCATGGGTAAGCACCGCCAAGGTGGTCAATCTGCTCAAAGATTCGAGCGACTAATTGAAGAAGCGGCACATAATTTCTTCAAACGTGCTACAGAACACGCTTGCGACTATTGGTTGCCTAATTTAGAAAACATTCAGGCAGTAATTATCGGAGGACCAGGAGCAACCAAAGATTTCGTTTTCAAGAACGATTACTTCCATCATGAGATTGCTAAAAAGATTGCAAAAACTACCTTTGATGTTGGATATTCAAATGAAAGCGGTGTTAGAGAATTAGTTGATAACGCTGGTAAATTGATGGGTGAAATAGAATTAGATGCTGAAAGACAACTGATGAACAGATTTCTTGAAGAGTTAGTCAGAGCCCACCCTAAAGCAACCTATGGTGAAATGATGATCAAAAAAGCACTTGATATGGGCGCTGTTGACACATTACTTATTTCTGAAGGAATGAGAAAGAATTCTTATCATTTACAATGTAATTCCTGTGGTCACGAGTGGCACATATCATTGTCTAGAACTGAAGAATTGCCGGGATGTTCCAAATGCGAAGCAAAAGGTGATGACATAAAGGAATTGAACTGTATTTCTCTAATTGATGAGTTGACATTATTAGCAGGCAAAGGAAACTCTGGTCTGTCATTTATCTCAACAGATACCGAAGAAGGTTCACAATTAATGCAAGGATTCGGCGGCTTAGCTGCAATACTAAGGTACCCTGTGATGTGATTATATGGAAATTATTAGATCACATGTTGAACAGATCTTGTCGCCTGCCTTACAACAACTTGGCATCAATAATGACAACTGGAAGTCAATGATTGCCCCCTCACGGGAAAAGAGCATGGGGGATCTTTCTTTACCATGTTTTGCCTTTGCAAAACAATTGAGCATGGCACCAAATGAAATTGCAGAAAAATTACAATTATTAATCGAGAATAATGATGTAATTGATGAAATAAATTCTACTGCTGGCTATCTCAATTTCAAGGCATCAGCAAGATGGTTAGCAGATTATGTTCTTTCTGGAAATGTGCGAATTGGTGATGCATTGGGGGGAAAGCCAACCGGAACAAAATCTGTTCTAATTGAACATACCTCAGCAAATCCAAACGGGCCATTCCATGTGGGTAGAGCTAGAAATGCAATACTTGGTGATACTTTGGTTAGACTTCATCGCTTATATGGTAATGAAGTTCGATCAGAGTATTATGTTGATGACATGGGGAAACAAGTTGCTGTTTTAGCATGGGCGTTAGCCAATCTCAAACCAGAACAAGTGGATGACATTCTTTCAGATAGAGAATCTGTAAACGATATGTGGAATAACAAGCCAGACCATGAAAGAGTAAGATGGTATCAAGCTGCTCAAGTATTAAGGAATGACGATAGTATCAAAGAAGGTATTGAAAAAGCAATTGCTGAAATGGTTCATGCAAGCGAAAACGGTGACGATGAAGTTTTGGAATCATTTCAGAATGCCTACCAACCAGTGCTTAATGGCATGTTGGAAACCTTGAATAGACTAAGAATAAACTTTGATGAGTTTACCAAGGAATCTTTGTTTGTAACCAATGGTGATGTGGGTAAAATAATGCAGAAATTATCTACCTTAGAGATTCATGGCGTTGCCGATAATGGTGCTGAATATCTTGACCTTGGAACAAGAGGGTTGAAAGGAAAAACCGAGTTTTATTTCCGTCGAGGAGATGGTAGTTCACTATATGCAACTCGTGACATAGCGTATCACATTTGGAAATTTAGTCAATGTGATAATTTGATAAATATCTTAGGAGAAGACCATAAATTACAATCGAAACAAGTTTCATTGACCCTAAATGAACTTGGTTATGATTCTCCTGAAGTATTATTCTACTCATTCATCAAATTACCAGAGGGTAAGATGTCAACTAGAAAAGGCAATGTTGTTTTTATGGATGATTTGTTGGAGGAGGCTAAAGAACATGCAGCTAATTTAGTTAGAGAGATTAGAACTGATTACAATGATGTAGAAATTGCTGAAATTGCCGAAGCAGTAGGCACTTCTGCAGTTAGGTTTAACATAATCAAAGTTAGTCCAGATAAGGGTTTTACATTCCGTTGGGAAGAAGCATTATCCTTTGATTCTGATTCTGCACCATTCATAATGTACAGCCATACACGAAGTAGATCAATTTCCAATAAATGTTTAGCATTGGGAGTGACTTTTGATGATATTGATAATTCAAAACTTCAAGATGAAAGTCATGAAATACCAAGTAGCATGCTTGAATTGTTGAGAGTTTTAGCCACTCATAATGATGCTTTAGGAAAATCTGTTGAGCAAAACAGACCGAATTTATTTGCTAACCAATTACTAAATTTAGCAAACTCGTATAATGGATTTTATCGAGATTGTAAAGTCATCTTAGATGGCAAAGTAAACAAAATGTATCTAGCAGTTTCTGAAATTGCTTCAGAATTAATGAAATCGGGCATGATTGGACTTGGCATATCGCCTCTTGAACAGATGTAATTAATCTGCTCTATGCCATCCTTCTGGCAAATTCATCGGATCAACTGGAGTATTATCTTTAACGATTCTAACAATCTCCATCTTCAGTGCTTCCATTCCAACATTTTCCAATGCTGAAATTGTTATGTAGCCATTTCTATCAATCAATAATGGCAATTCTGTATATTGCTCTTCACCAGATTGCAAATAATCCTGTTCGGCTTTGCATACTAAATCCCAATTTTCTGGCTTTGTTTGATGTAAATCTGCCTTGGTTGAAATTACCATTACGGTAGTTCCAGCAAGTAACTCAAGTATTTCTTCAAGAAGATTGTTTTGTTCTTGAATTGAGGTTCCACATTCTTCATTTTCGTCAATTAAAAACAACACCAAAGAACCAAGATTCTCAAGTGCTGATATCGCTTGCATTTCTATATCATTTCGCTTTTCCATTGGCCTGTCAAGCAACCCTGGTGTATCAACCATCTGATACTGAAGTCGTCTAAATGTAAAATGACCCAAATGGATTCTCTTAGTGGTAAATGGATAGTGATTTACTTCCATATTACCTGAACTCAAAGCAGAAATGAATGCAGACTTGCCAACGTTTGGAGCACCACAAACAACAATACAAGGTGATAATTGATCAATACTTGGTAGTCTCTTTAGTATTTCTCGAGATTCACTTAGCCACTTTAGAGACGGGCCTATTCTTCCTACGAGTGAGGAAATTCGGCCGTACGCTTCTCTTCTCGCTTCATGCATCAATTCTATTTTAGCGGTCCTAGTAATTTTTCTAGTATTTTGTGTAGCGATATTTGAGATTTGATTAGCAGCCCATTGTAACATTGAGAGGTGATGACGATAGTCATCACAACCCACACAAGCATCAATCATTGAAACATCGAATTGCGGAGATTGGTCTAAAGATGGCCATTGATTTACTGTATCGATTAGATAGGTGCCTAGAATATCTGAAGCGGTTTGAATCATACGATTGAGTTGCTTTCTTACTCGAAAAATCCGATCCCTATCATCAACCCTGTCAGCGGCTTTTTTAGCCCTTCCATACGCCTTATCAAGCAACTCTTCCTTAGTAAGAACAGTTGGCAAGGCGCGCCATGACACTTTCATTATATCCCCAAGTACACGCTGGATGCCAATACTTGAATAACCCATACCCTCGATAATCATTTGAGATATTATTTTGAGAGCGAGGTTAAAGTACGCTCGCCGCTAGGTTAACTCATGGCGAATAAGAAGAAGGACTCAAGTTTACCAGATTGGGCCATACCAATATGGGAAGAAATGGGCTCGCCGAGCCTTACTGATCTCACAAGTGTACACAATGGCGACTTACTGGAAAGAAGACACGGACTACGCAAAGACGACTTAGTTGAAATTTTGCTTGATGCGCGTGCATTCAAGGAAGGTGATAATACAATCATAAAAGGTAGATTGTTATCATCTGGAAAAACCAGTATTGAGATTTTAACCGATGAAGGTTCAACTGTATATGTTGCAAGAGATGTAATTGTGAAAATTACTCTAATCGCACATACTCGCCCCGCATATATCGATGACAAAGAGTTGTTAGCATTCGAAAGAGAAGATATGAAAAGAAGATCTTCACTTCATGAGAAAGTCGAGAAAGAGGTTAAAGGTAGGCAAGACGATTCACACCTATGGGGTTGATATTTTGACTCTACATGAGAAAAAGTGTATTCCTTGTGAGGGAGGTATTCCGCCTTTAACAGTTGAAGAAATCAAACCATTTATGGAACAAATACATCAAGAATGGAAATTAGTTCTTGATCATCATATTGAGAGAACTTTTACTTTCGATGATTTCCAAACGGCTCTAGACTTTGTCAATAGAGCTGGTGAAATTTGTGAACAAGAGGGACATCATGCTGATTTCGAACTATCATGGGGTCGGGCCAAAGTAATGATCTGGACTCACAAGATTGATGGTTTAAATGAATCAGATTTTATTCTAGCAGCAAAGATTGACAAAATTTGACTGGTGTTGAAATGGCTAGTCTTCAAGATTTAATCAATAATCGTAGAAGTATATACAAATTTACTGATGAAATTGTTGATGATGAAATTCTACAGCAAGCTTTGCTTGCTGCATCAAATGCTCCATGTCACAAGCATACTCATCCATGGAAATTCTATATTTTGGGTAATGAAATACGAAGAAAATTAATCCCTACAATCACTAACCTAGCAAATATAAAGTCAGAAAAAATGCAATCAAAAAACTTCCAATTAGATGTTGAAAGAGCGATAAATAAAATTGTAGAACCACCTCTATTGATTGCAGTCACCTCAAAAAAAACTCATGAGGACAAGTTTAGAGAAAAAGAAGATTATGCTGCATCGGTTTGTGCCTTACATAATATGGTGCTATCTTTATGGGAAAATGGTGTTGGTGCTCAATGGTCAACAGGATCTATAACAAGAGATTTACAAACCTACAGCACTCTTTCTATAGATTATGAAAGTGAAGAAATCATTGGCTTTGTCAAGGCTGGCTATCCGGATAAAGTTCGTGAAGTTAAGAAAAAAGCCGTTTCAGAGATAGTAACTTATCTCGATTAAAGTTTAACTGGCCTTGTTGCTCCACAAGCTTGACATTTTAACAAAGTAGTTCGCTCTTCTTTGATAAACATGGTATCTGGTGATGAGCATTGGCTACATATAATGTAAGAATTAACGTAATTCACGATGGTTTTCTTGATTCTTTTTGGTGGAATTCTTCCTTTGAATCTCGCTCTTGGCCCATCTCTTGAACCAGAAGTTCCAAGATCATTCAGAATATATTGGTAAACATGATTATCATCTCTGTCCATCATTGATACAACTTCATTGAAATTTCTAAAGATGGTATTTGAACCTTCAATCAAAATTTGTGGCTCTGGTAACTTCCATCGTGATTTACTGGAAATATTTTCAGGGATTTTTTCCCTTGCTCTATCCAGCAGAGCCTCATAATCAAAGTCAGCCATGTTAATGGCTCGTAGGTTTCATTCTTCAATGCTTGGTATGTCAATTGGTTATTGAAGATTGATTTTGATGAAAGGTTTGATGAACATGAGACTCATGGCATGCTTTGGTAGAAATGGTTGTTAGTATTGAAGAATTGAGAATGACTGCAATGAATCTGCGTAAAGAAGGTCTAAACAGTCAACAAATTGCAGATGAATTATCCCTGTCCCAAGATACGATTTCTTGGCTATTAGCTGGAAGCCAAGGTGACGAGCAACCAAGCGACGTAAAAATCGGATGGCGAACTATTGGAGTAAAGCCAAACAGAATTTCTGCAATTGGAACAATAATGGCTGATGTAGCAGATGAAGAATTAGGTTTCGACAACATTGATACAATTGTTGGAATTTCAATCAATGGAATATCATTTGCTCACGAAGTTGCAAGAATTCTAGATTGTGAATTCACAGTTTTCAGAACTACTGACGGTGGTGAAGGTTCAGGTTCATTATCAAGCAAATATGGACAAGTTTCAGGTAAGAAAGTAGTAATCATTGACGATGTATTGTCAACTGGAAAAACTGTTAGTAAAACCATTTCTTCAATCAAGGAAGCAGGTGGAGATGTTGGTTTAGTTATTGTTTTAGTCAATAAAACAATGAGAAATGAAATTGGAGACGTTCCACTTAGAGGCGTTGTTAGAGCGGTTTCTGTTTGAGGTGGTTTGGTGCACTGGGCTGATGTTATTGCCCTTAATTTATCACGTAGAGGAACTAAGCATATTGTGTCGACTGGAATAACTCCTAGCGGCGAATTTCACATTGGTCATCTAAGAGAAATTCTAACTGGTGAGATGATATCAAGAGCAGCAAAAGACGCTGGCCTAGAGGTTGATTTCATATTCATTGTTGATGATGCTGATCCGTTAAGGCGTGTATATCCCTTCCTTGATGAAGAATACAGCAAATACATAGGTCATCAAATTGGTAACATACCGGCCCCAAACGCTGAAGGAAAACCTGATTACGAACGATTTAATGAAAATGGATGGAATTATGCTGACCACTTCCTCAACCCATTCCTTGATGCATTGAAAACAATTGGAGTAAGACCACGTATTGTTAAGAATTTAGAATCATATAGTTCAGGAATGTTTTCTGAGTGCTCTAAAATTGCATGTGATAATGCTGACAAAATTAGGGAAATTATTGAGCGTGTTTCTGGAAGAGAGTTATCCGATTCTTGGTTTCCTTGGAGTCCACTTGATTCATCTGGTTCGCTTGAAGGAGTAACTGTTACCGGATATGATTTCCCACTAGTTCATTTCATCGATTCAAAAGGCAATAAAGGTTCATCAGATATTACCAAAGGTGAAGGGAAATTACCATGGCGAATTGACTGGCCTGCTAAATGGGCCTGGATTGGAGTCACATGTGAAGCATTTGGCAAAGATCACGGAGCCTCTGGAGGCTCGTACGATACTGGAAAAGAAATTTGCCAATTATTCGGCTATGATGCACCTCAGCCTCTTGTCTATGAATGGATCAGTTTGAAAGGAAAAGGTGCGATGTCATCATCATCTGGAAATACAATAGGTCCTATGGAAGCATTGGAATTAGTGCCACCAGAAATCCTTCGATTCTTGATTGCTGAATCTAAGCCAAGTAAAGCCATTGAATTCGATGCTGGAATGAGTTTAGTTAACTTGGCAGACGAATATGAGAGAAGTTGCGCGCGTGATTTAACTTTAGAACTGAGTGATGAATCACTTTCGCGTCGAAGAAAAGTACAACTAGAAGATTTAATGGGCGCAGTGAGGCTTTCATCTATTGAGAGAAACTCAAAATCAGATTCATCTAATGTGTCATTTAGACATCTAGCTTTACTCGCTCAAACTAAATCTAACGACCAATTGGTTTGGGATAGTCTTGGATTGAATTCCAGCAATCCACCCTCAAGCATTTTGATCGATAGATTGGAGAAGATGAGAACTTGGATTGAATCACCTCATTTCCCTGAAGAGATGCGTATTAAGATAATTAAGCAAGCACCTGTTGAAATGTTGCAAAACTTTTCTGACGATGAAAAATTAGTACTTGCCAACTTAACTGAAATGCTTGAAAATTGCTCTTGGGATTTAGACACTATTGCTTCATGTATTGTTGATTCTGCTAAATCAATCGAAAAATCACCAAGACTTGCATACGGAGTCTCTTACATTTGCCTAATGGGGGCAAAAAAAGGGCCAAGATTGGCTCCGATTTTAGTAGAGTTAAATCAACAAGAAATAGTTAATCAATTTAGACTCTGTTTAGAGAATGTTAATTGACATAACAATGAACAAAAAATGGTTATTATTTCCGCACTATTCAAATGAGAGTGGCATTCAACCCATATCATGGCGGGTGTATACTGTCCTATCTGCGAAGCAGATGTTGAACCGGCCGCAAAATTCTGTTTATCATGTGGCCATGATATGGATGTTCAAGGTCCAATAACTTCAACAGGTCATGACCTAAATCAACTTAGAGAAGTAATTCGTCTGAGAGACGACCTATCTATGGCTGAAAAATTCGATATGATTGCCAAAATTGAGGAAGGAGCAAACCCGATTCAATTAGGTATTGCAGCCCCTGCTGAAGGTGAAGAAGTAGATATCTCTGATGCATTCATTTCAAGCGACATGGAACTTGCTTCGACCAAAGTAAATATCGCTAGGGATTGGGGTAATTCTCCCGCTGCTAATGCAGCTGTTCGTGCTGTTGTTCGAGGAACAAATGCCTGGGATTTAATTCAAGATGGGAAATTAGACCTAAATGAGGGCTTATTTAGAACCGCAATGGATACTGGTATTGAAGCCTCAACCCACATTCACGATGTAGCAAGTGGTGAACATGAAGGAATTGACCCTGATGCTATGCGAGCAATACCAGTTCTAAAGCCTCCAAAGCGAAGTTTCTGCCCTAAATGTGGCTCTGATATTCATACAAATACTATGCTACAATGGAGAAAATGGCGTGATTCATCAAGTGAAGTTGTTTCAATGCAATTAGAAGCTTCTATGGAAACTGCTCTAATACAAGTTGCTTCCCATTACATCAATGTCATGCAAGCATTACAAGATGAGAGAGATGATGCTTTAACTAAATTATCGAAAACAGATAGTGCAAAAATAGAGAAGAAACTTCGAACCAAGTTAACTAAAGAGATCCGTAAGGAACTAGAAAAAGAGATTCGCGATGAATTAACCGAAGAATTCGCCAACAAAACTGTTTCAGATGTTGCAAAGAAAGAAGGCGCTGAAAAGAAACCGGCCAAAAAAACTACTAAAATCAACATCGAAAAAAGAGCCAGCTAAGAAATCAGAACCTAAGAAAAGTGGTGGCATGTTTGGAGCCAAAAAAGTCACTAAAAAGTATGAAGGAAAAGAAGGTGGCAAAGTTGATTGGTTCCTAAAAGATGCACTTGATACCGTTTACGACCCGCATGGTACTGGTAAAGTCGTCAAGGCAGCAACTATTCTCGCAAGGTCCTCTGAAGGAAATGTTAGGGTTCGAGATGTAGTTCGAATCTATGCTTCAGAAGGTGAAGCAGGAATTAGTGACCTAGCTTGGACCAGCCCGCTCACTAAATACATCATCGAAGCATTCGATGCATGTTAAAATCAATAATTGACCTGTAATCTAACAGGTTCCATTTCACCTTTCATCATTGCCGCTATTGCTGATACTTCCATTTTAGCACCACGAATAGTAGTAACAAAAGGAATATTCAGTTCAACAGCCAATCTTCTCATCATATTTCCATCTCTTACTGCTCCACCTGAAACAGTTGGAACATTTACAATGAATGATATTTTTCCTTGACGCATCAAATCCAACGCATCAGGATGCATTCTTTCCCTAATTCTGTAAACTATCTCAACTGGAACATCATGTTCTCTAAGCACATCTGCAGTCCCAGGTGTAGCATATAACGTGAAACCTAACTCTTTCAATTGATGAGCTATTGGAACTAAATTTGTTTTATCATCATCCCTAACCGTAAGGTAAACTCCACCTTCGCTGGCAACTGGGACTTCTGTTGCTAATCTTGCCTTGAGATATGCTATATCTGCATCTTGATGTGAACCAAATACTTCGCCCGTAGATTTCATTTCGGGACCTGGAGCAGGGTCTAATCCTCTTAACTTTATGAATGGGAATACCGGTGCTTTAACGCAAACATTACCAGAAGTTCTCAAAGGTATTGTTTGCTTTGCTAGAGGGATTCCTATTGTGATCTTTGCTGCAATTCTTGCAAGAGGCAAGCCTGACGATTTGGCAACAAAAGGTACTGTCCTAGAAGACCTAGGATTAACCTCTAACACATACAGTTTTTCACCTTGAATAGCAAATTGAATATTGAAACAACCTACGATATTAAGACCAATTCCAATGATAGTGGTTTGCTCCTTGATCAAATCTAACATCTCTTGCGAGATATTCTGTGTCGGAATAAAACAGGTCGAGTCACCTGAGTGAATTCCTGCTTCTTCTAGATGTTCCATTATCGCACCAATCAGTACCTCTTTTCCATCTGATGCTGCATCAACATCAATCTCTGTGGCGTGTCCAAGATATTCATCTACGAGCAATGGTTTATCAGGAGCGAGGTAGGCTTCTCCTAGATATGCTTCTAACTGATTATCATTAGACAATATCTCCATTCCCCTGCCACCCAAAACATAAGATGGTCTGATTAATACCGGATAGCCAATTTCATCAACAGCATTCCTTACATCGTCCGCGGTGATACCAGTAGCACCTCTTGGCATGGTTAGACCCGAACGCTTGGCAAACTTTTCGAACCTCTCTCTATCACTCGCTTCATCAATTGCATCGCAAGAAGTTCCAGCGATCTGTAAATTCAGGCCTAATTTTTCCAATTCAGGTAATCTTTTGTCAAGCGGCTGAGATAAATTTATTGCGGTTTGGCCACCGAATTGTAGCAATATAGAATGGGCTTGTTCTCGTAATAATACCTCGGTAACATACTCTAACGTCAATGGCTCGAAATATAACCGATCTGAAGTATCAAAGTCAGTAGATACTGTTTCAGGATTATTATTAATCAAAATAGCATCTTTGCCAGCCTCTCTTATTGCCATAACTGCATGCACACAGCCATAATCAAACTCAATTCCTTGACCGATTCTAATCGGGCCACTTCCTATCGCAACATAACGCTCTTTTGTGCGGTTTGATAAATTTGGAATATGATCAATTCCAGTAGTTGAACTCGGTTCATATGTAGAATAATAGTAGGGTGTTTTAGCAGCAAATTCAGCAGCACAAGAATCTACCATTCGATAATTAGGATGCAATGAAAGAGAGTGTCTTCTACGCATTACAGAATCTTCATCACGACCTCTTGGTAGTGATTTGTAACCCTTGGCTGGGAATGCATTAAGCGCATCAGCGATATGAGAATCAGTAAAACCATGAGATTTCCACTTTCTCAATAAATCAATATCTAGTTCAGTAGGATTACATGATAGGTCAACTATTTCTTTTTCCATTTGAGCGATTTTTTCAAAGCGATACAGGAACCATCTAGTGATTCTAGTAATTTCATGAACTTTCTCAACACTCCAGCCTCGTCTAAATGCCTCGATTAAAGCACCCATTCTACGATCTGTTGCAATACTACACCAATCGACTAGAACCTCATCTGGAAGTGATTCATTAGCTCTTTCTGCCATTGTTTCCCCTTCTGATTCATCAGCCTTAGTCAAAGGTCTTGGATGAGGACAACCTTGCTCAAGTGAAGCCCAAGCTTTGAGGAATGCCTCTTCAAAATTCCTACCTATAGCCATGACTTCTCCTGTTGATTTCATGGATGTCCCAAGTGTTCTGTCGGCAGTTCTAAATTTATCAAATGGCCAACGAGGAATCTTTACTACACAGTAATCTAAAGTGGGCTCAAAAGCAGCAGTAGTTCCATCTCCGGTGATAGGGTTGGGCAATTCATCAAGAGTGTAACCTACCGCAATCTTAGCAGCTATTCGAGCAATTGGATAGCCTGTTGCTTTGCTCGCTAAGGCAGATGATCTAGATACACGAGGATTTACTTCAATCACACGTATCTCGCCAGTAAACTGATTGAAAGCAAATTGAACATTACAACCGCCTTTGATATTCAACGCTCTAATCAGCGCTAGTGCTTGGTCACGGAGAATTTGGTGATCTCTATCTGAAAATGATTGTAGTGGGGCAACGACTGTTGATTCACCAGTATGAACCCCCATCGGATCGATGTTTTCCATAGTACAGACGATTATTGCATTGTCAGCCTCATCTCTCATTACTTCATATTCAAGTTCTTGCCAACCAAGGATAGATTCTTCGATAAGAACTTGACTAATTCTTGAATTACGCAATCCCAGAGTTGCAATCTCAACTAATTCCCCTACATTCCATGCAGTACCTCCACCTAAACCTCCAAGGGTAAATGCAGGCCTAATCAATAAAGGCCATGAGCCTATTTTTTCTGAAGCAGAAATCACTTCTTCCATTGAATTACAAGCAATTGCTTCGCTGATTGGTAGATTTATCGAATTACATACTTTATTGAATAAATCCCTATCTTCAGCCTTGTCTATGGCATCTAAATCCGAACCAATTAATTCTACTCCTAACTCATCAAGTACGCCGGAATGCGCCAATTCACTTGCGATATTTAACGCCGTTTGACCACCCATCCCAGCGAGTAGAGCGCAAGGTTTTTCGATTTCTAAAATTCGCTTTATTGATGACGCGAGTAGTGGTTCAATATACACTTTATCGGCCATTTCAGGATCGTTTTGAATAGTTGCTGGATTAGAATTTACCAAAATCACTTCATAACCATCTTCACGAAGAGCTCTAACTGCTTGACTACCTGAAAAATCAAACTCGGCTGCCTGACCTATTTTTATCGGGCCACTACCAAGAACCATTACGGTTTTCAAATCATTTCTCCTTGGCACTATTCAACCCCCAAATGTGAATCTACTATCTCTCTGAATCTATTGAACAGACCCTCTGCATCATGAGGTCCAGGACATGCCTCAGGGTGGAATTGAACAGTAAAACACGGCTTATCAATAACATCGAGACCCTCTACGGTTCTATCATTGGCATTGATGTAACGAACTTTAACTTCTTGACCGTGTAAATTTTCAGTGTCTGGAGATGTTGCGCCTGATGGATGCGCTGCTAACATTCCTGCATCAGGATCTGCAACTGCAAATCCATGATTTTGACTTGTTATCAATACTTTACCAGTAACCAAATCAACAACTGGATGATTGGCTCCTCTATGACCATATCTCATCTTGTAGGTTTTCAAACCAGAGGCTAATCCCATCAATTGATGACCAAGACAAATTCCCATTACTGGATATCCTTCTAATACAGCCTTAGCAAGTGTTTCCTTAGCTGCTGAAGCTTTACCTGGATGAGCAGGGTCTCCTGGGCCATTGGAACAAAATAACGCATCAATTGCATAATCATCTACTAGAGTGCTAAACGGCGTATCTGGCGGACACCAAATTACTTCGAAATAATGGCACAAACTTCGCAGAATATTGAACTTAATTCCGCAATCTAATGCTGCTAACCTTGGCTTCTTAAGACCTAATTCATCTGCTGAATCTAGATTTAGTATGACCGCTTCTTTAATGGCCACAAGTTCAACTAAGTCTTCAAGTTCTGGAGAGGTTAATTTGCTCAATTTACTCCTTAACATATCTTCTTTGTCTGCAGGCCCAAAAACACATAACACTGTACCTAATTCTCGCACATTTTTGGTAATTTCACGAGTATCAATATCTTCTATCCCTGGAATATTGTGCAACCGTAAAAAATCGTTCACAGTAGCAACTGAATCACGATGATCAGGGTCTTTCATCGCATGCCTAACTACAACACCTCGAGGCCATACAGAAGAGGATTCAGAACGGTTAATATGAATACCATAGTTACCAATTAGAGGATAAGTAAATGTTAGTACTTGTCCGGCAAATGATGGGTCTGTTAATGATTCTTGATAACCCATCATTCCAGTTGTAAAAACTAATTCACCTTCACCAATACCTTCTGCACCGAACAAATTCCCTTCATATCTACCACCATCAGCAGTTAACAGGATTCCTGGACCACTGGCTTGAGAACTCAATTCTTGCCCAAAATGAAAGCCATCTGCAGCGTCTTTGAAACTTGGATATGTCGAAATTTTGTGATTTAGTGAGCCCGGGCAAAAACTACCAGCGGCCTCTAAGGGTATCGACATCAGCACCTGTCGATGAAGGACTCAAATAATAATTGGGATGGAATAAATCTAAAATTAATCAATTAAAAGATTCTACATTTGCAGTAAATTAATGATTAATACTTAAGTAAGTTAGTTTTTACTTAGGCAATTAGTCTATTTCCTTTACATCTTTACCTGATTTGGAAGGGGAAATAACTAGTTGCGGCTCAGTAAATTTTCGATTAAATCCATGACCTTCCGTCCAGGTGTCCAAAAACAATGCTAATGCTGCAACTTCGGAATGGGGTTGATTACCAACAGCAATGTTATAATCGCTAATTTTGAATATCTCGCCAGGAACCTTTGCACCTCCTACTATGACTACTACTGATTGATCTTTTGGAATTTTAGGGATTACTTGCTTGAAAGGTTCACCATACATTGTCAAATGAATAAGCAACGGCTTATTTTCATCTTTTGATGCAGATATTTCTCTTAACATTTTCATTGGGCTTTTTTCATAACGGCACAATAGGCCTTGACCAAATCTTTCGTTAACAGATTCAATGTTAGAAAATAATTTATCATCTTCATCACCAGCTAGAACGAACTTTTTAGCCCCCATTGCTCGACTAACCAAAGCCAAATGTGTAGTAATTCTTGGATCTCTACCCATACGATGGCCCAATCTTAAAACTTCAATATCGAAGTCTGTCATATCCTCACCACTGATTGAATTGGTCAATCATCGAGTAATAAGCCATTCTGAGCATCATCTCGACTGCTTAGAGGTTCTATATTCAAGCCCTTGGAATCACAGAATTTCTTTAACCATGCTAGCAAAGAAGCATCGACTAATAAGTGAGCACAATAGGTTATTCCTAACCATAACAGTGCTAATCTAGCAGTCCGCCAAATACCATCTGAACTCCCCAGCTCATCGCTGAAAAATCCAAGTGCCATTGGCTCCAAAACATATAGGCAACAAAGAATAATTAGTGCTCCAGAAATCAATGCAGGTGCTAATTTACCTAATTCTCTGCTGAAATCTCGAAGTAATGCAGATAATAACCCCAATCCAATTACTGTTAATGCAACTTGAGAGAAGTCTAAATTAAAGAAAGTTGAGACTCCAGCATCCAAATCATCATTGCCTGTATCAACTGTAAGCCACCAAAATACCAAAATGATTGTGCCTAAGCCACCACTAAAATATGCTTTATTAGCAATCATCTTCAAAATTGAAGCATTATCATCTGGCTTCAATCGACTGATTAATCTATCAGCCAATTCTTCACTATACTCCATTGCAGAATTTTCTAAATCAGGAGATTCTTCTGACATATTAGCCTCAGAATCCATAACATCCCCACCCGACATTAACCGCCCTTGAAGGTCACAACTTATCAAATCTATCGAACTGGGCGAGTCAATGAGTGAGAACTTAACACCTAATTCCGAAAGCCGAGTACCCTCTTTTTCCGATATCCACAGAAGATCGGATAGTAGGCCACTATTGATGGGTATACTAAACATTACACCAGATTCATTTTTCTCCAACTCTCGTTATTCAATTGATGATGCTGTTAAAGAAGCCAAGACTATGATTAAAAATGGTGCAGATTGGATAGATATAGGTGGTGAATCAACACGCCCAGGTGCGTCTAAAATTTCTATAGAAGAAGAAACTAATCGAGTTATTCCGGTAATTAAACAATTAAGAAATGATAATCCTGAAGTAATGATCTCAATAGATACAAGAAATCATCAAGTGGCAAGATTAGCAATTGAAAATGGAGCCAATATGATTAATGATGTATCTGGATTAAGAGATAAACAAATGTTAGATTTAGTATTGGAAACTGGATGTGCTATTTGTATAATGCATATGAATGGTGAACCAGGAAATATGCAAGATAATCCTTCTTACAGTGACGTGGTTGAAGAGGTTGCATCGCAACTAGAACAAAAAGCTGAGGAATTGGTTGCTAAAGGGCACTCAAAAGAACTTATTGTCATAGACCCGGGTATTGGTTTTGGTAAGACTCAAGAACATAATTTAAAATTGATGAAAGCGATTGATAGATTCAAATCATCAGGTTATGCATTATTATGGGGAATCTCAAGAAAATCAGTTATCGGCAATATAACTGGAAAGTCTGATGCTTCAGATAGATTGTCTGGCACACTTGCATCCTCGCTTTTTGCTTCTCTTAATGGCGTTGACATGCTAAGAGTTCATGATATAGATGAACACAGTGATTTGTTCAAAGTTTATGATGCTCTTGACGATTAGATTCCACCGATTAATCCTGCAGCAGCAACCCATGCGCCTAGCATACTGCCTAGATTTGTTAAGGCTGTAACTAGTAACACCCTTCCAGCCTTATTTGACCAAAAACTACCTAATGATTCTAATTTAAGGAATTCCTGTAAATCCTCGGCTGTTGGTTCTGCGACTTTTAATTGCACATAACCTGCAAACCAACCTGCTGCTAAGGTTGGATTAAGTGAAGTAATTGGCGACGCTAATGCTGCGGTTAGAACTGCTAAAATATGACCTCTTGCAATAATGCATCCTATTGCTGCTAAAACTGCATTTGCCAAAGTCCAAACGGTAAATAATTCAATGATATCTACACTACTACCTTGGTACATTAAGAAGCCGAATAAGCCAAAGACAAACATAGGAATTAGCCAAGGAATGCTCTTAGACAACAAGGAACGTTTTGGCACTAATGATAATTCATCAATAGTATACTTTGGCTGATTATTGTTAAGGTGGTTTTCTATGCCAGTTAAATGACCTGCTCCCACGATTGCTAATGTTCGTTTATTACCGTCAATTCCCAATATCTTCTGTGCAAGAAATTCGTCTCTTTCATCAATAAGTACTTGTCCAGCACCCGGCGAAAATTCTTTCAATTCATTCATCAAGTCAGTTAAGATATCACGACTCTCAAGTATTTCATCAAGATCAACTTCAACTTCTTCTTCATCTTCACCAAGCATAGAATAAAGAATTTTGAACTTCTCTCGAAATTTCATTTTTCTCCATGCCCTACGTAAAGTGGTTTGAATATCTCTATCAATTAATTCAACGTCAATTCCTAACTCTTCGGAGATATTTACTGCAGCTAACAATTCTGCGCCTGGTTGCTGCCCTTCATCTAGACCAAGTTTTCTCTGTTCTGCTGCTAATAACGATTGTAATAACACCAATGGTGCTTTACCTTCTTTTATTACTTTCAATAAACCTTCTTTGTCAAGTCTACGTCCACTTACTAAAGAATCATATCTCGATTTACACAACTCTACAGCAACTACTTCTGGTTTGAATTCCTCAATCTGTTGTTTTACCGCTTCAACACTTTTGGTAGAAACGTGAGCAGTACCTAATAAACGCAAATTAGGACTTATTTCGACAACCAGTGTGTTTGAAATTATATCACCTCAATTTGTAAAAATGTTATACAATAATTGCTTGGTTTCTTCCATTACAGCAATATGAAGATTCTCTGCTAATTGTTCATGGTTTTCAACAATTACCTCAAATGGGATTTGTCCACCACCTAATGATTTGTGTCCACCTGCCAATCCTTCAGGGAAATTACTTGACAAAATTTTACCAACATGAAGACCTTCTCTGTTTGAACGTACAGATAAAATTACTTTGTTACGTCTTATTCCAAACGCTATCACTGTATCAATACCCTCGGTTGGAAGAAGGAAATCTGCTATTTGAGCAAGTGAATCTCTATTGGTCAAGTTATGTACAGGTGCAATGATTAAATTATCATAGTGTAATTTATCATTTAGTGCTACAGAAAATGATTCAAGTGCTTCAATCGATCTTGGCGGCATTTCGATAGCACGTAATTTTTCTTTATCCACCCATGCGTTAATCCATAGCAGAGCACGAACATCAACTGCATTAAAATTACGAGTGAAGCCTAATGTATCGGTTTTTATTCCAAATGCTAAAGCAGTAGCAACTCTTGAATTCATTTCAAAATCACTACTCATCAGCAGTGAGGCAACCATAGAAGAAGTTGATGAATACTCTGAACTAACCATCGCCAAATCTGCAGTTACTGGATCGTCAACAGAATGATGGTCAATGATAATGTGAGGAATGCAATCCTTTGGCATTATGTTATTTGCACCAGGACGATGAAAATCAACTGCGATAATAATATCTGATTCATTGATTAAATCTGTAATCTCCCAATCAAGGATAAGTCTGCGAACAGGAATTTCTAACTCTTTAACCATAGCTTGATTTTGATGATGTTCAATCATACCACCATGGACGATTTGTGAGATATGGCCATGTGTAACAAATAACTCATTCATTGCGAGTGCAGAAGCAAGTGCATCAGGGTCTGGATTATCATGACAGAAAATAGTAACCCTGCTGTTTTCAGAAATTGATTTTAGATAATTGTCTAACGTTGAAGCTCCTTCTTTTCTCTCCCAACCTCTAATCCTATCTTGCATTGCTGAAAATGAAATATCATCAATACTAATGAGGTCATAACCATCTCCTTCGATGGGGATAGTTGTCAATATTGGTGTTTTTGGCCACTTGCGCTTTATCACTTCTAAAGGCTCATCATCGCTGATTGATTTATCATCTAAGTACAGTATCGCAGTCGGTGAATTATTTGTAATGGGTAAGGCACTAAGCGGCATTGATGAAGGTAAGGCGATTATTTCACAATTTTCCAAGACTTCACCGATAGGCAAATCTTTCGCTAGACCAATTAGTGTACAACTTTTTCTAGCAGAGCACCACTTTGCAAGCCTAAGACCAAGCCCGCTGGAGCCAAAAATCAAAAACATACCAAACACGTGATTGTCGTTTTTTCAGCTTATGCAAACAGAACTGGCGCTTCTCTTGCTGCACCTTGAACTTCGAATAAGTCTCTTCTTTGGCAACCTTTGATTGATGCAACAAATGTAGTTGGAATCATCTGAATAGCCTTGTTGTAATTGGTTGCTGATGCGTTATACATTTCCCTTCTATCGGCAACTTGGTTTTCAATTGATACCAATTCGTTTTGAATATTTAAGAAATTTGAATCTGCCTTTAATTCAGGGTATGCCTCTGCAACTGCTGTAATTCTTGGCATCATGTTTGCCATCATTGATTCTGCGGCACCTACGCCCTTGACATCTTTGTTTTGAAGTGCACCAGCAGCCATTTGACGAGCCTTAGCAAATTCCATGAACAAATCTTTTTCATGACTTGCATACTCACTAACAATCCTTTCTAAATTTGGTAACATGTCATACCTCTGCCTCAATAATACATCGATATTTGACCATGCTTGAATAGCATTCTCTTCCAATGCTACCAGACGATTCCATGTAGAGAAAAACCAGAAAATAAAGAATAAAAATATAACTCCAATAACTAGTAATCCAATTAGTAATAGTTCCATATGCATACCAATAGTTTTTGCTTTAAGAGCCTTTTCTATGGCAATCTAACCGAAATAGAATAAATACTATCGCAAATTAGGCTTGAAATAATTGAGGATTAAAGTTGCTAATTGAATATATTTTGATAGTAATTGGAGTCTTAGCAATAGGATTTCTAATCGCACCACTTGGCCTTGGTGGCGGAATTCTTTATGTTCCATTATTCCATTATGTAGGCGGTTGGGAAATAGATCAGCGATTGATCATAGTTTCATTACTATTGAGTGCAATAACCAGTTATGGAAGCGGTATTGAGCATCGTAAAAAGTCCTATGTTGACGATGAATTGACCGGTATTGCTCTTTGGGGTGCTATCCCTGGTGCATTATTAGGCGTATTTTTTGTGATGATTACGGGTAACCAATTTAAGTCGATTTTCAAAATTTTAAGTATTGTTGTTGTCGGATTTGTAATTTTTAAAATGACTAATAGAATGATAAAAGAACAATCTAATTCAATAGTTGAGAGAGATGTCCAACTTGGAAAAATGACCTCTCTAACAGGATTTGGTGGATTTCTATCCAGTGTAATGGCAATTGGTGCGGGAATGATTTATGTTCCAGCAATGAAATTTTTTGGCAACTTAGAAACTAGAAAGTCAATCGGTTCTAGCTTGAACATCATGATGATTGTTGTGCCATTTGCGATTGTAGCACATTTCATGCTACTCAATAATTATCAAATCTCGCAATTGAAAGATGAGATATTGTTCTTAGCGATATTAGTTGTAGCAAATTTTGTTGGCTCAAAAACTGGCGCTATTCTTGGATTCAAGTTCTTTGATGAGAAAATTTTGATTAAAGTCTTCATTGGAGTCTTATCATTGACATGGATAAACTATCTAATTGATCTAATTATGTGAATCAAATAGATTCGATTACCATAGCGATACCTTGACCTCCGCCGATACATGCTGTAGCAACACCATAACGGCCATTTGAACGTTTTAATTCATGAGCCAAAGTAAGAACTAATCTAGTTCCTGTCGCTGCAAGTGGATGCCCAATTCCTACAGCCCCTCCATTGACATTTACCTTCTCAATATCCAAACCTAAGTCCTTGACGCATGCAACTGCTTGACCGGCAAATGCTTCGTTAATTTCCCAGCGGTCTATATCATCGATTGTCAAACCTGCTTTTTCCAGTGCCTTTCTTGATGATGGAACTGGACCATAAGCCATTATTGCTGGCTCCAAACCAACAATCCCCCAACTTATTATTCGAGCAAGGGGCTTATCACCATCTGCAGATGCTTTGCTGGCAGATTTGATTACAACTGCTGCTGCACCATCAACTACTCCTGAAGCATTGCCTGCGGTGACCAAACTTTCTGGACCAAAAGCAGTTCGCAATTCAGCTAGTGATTCAGGTGTACTTCCTCTTACCACATGATCTTCATCTTTGTGGCCGATATCTCCAACATTAACTATTTCTTGCTCCCATATACCATTATCTATAGAATTTGCAGTCCTCTTATGTGATAGCGCTGCAAACTCATCGGTTTCTTCTCTAGTAACTCCTTTACGCTTACAAATCTCATCAGATGTTTGAGCCATAAAAGAACCACACATTCCATCAAGTAAATTCGTGAAAAGATAATCTTCCATATCCTTTTCTAAAACTGTACCCGATTTAGGCGGTCGGGCTAGTTTGTATGTATCACGCATTCCTCGAAGGACATGCGGTGCTTGCGACAAATTTTCCATTCCACCTGCGACAACTGTTTCAGCCTCACCTAGCATAATCATTTGAGCACCAGTGACAATCGATTGTACACCACTACCGCAAATCCGGGAGAGTGTTAACATTGGCACTTCTTGGGGAACTCCCGCTCCTAAACCTGCATGCCTAGCACCAAAGATTGCTTGGTCACATGTTTGTAAGGCATAACCCATGACTACATGATCAACATTTTCAGCAGAAGTATTTGTCTTTTCTAGCGCCCCTTTAATGGCTATTTCACCAAGTTTCAGTGCACTGTAATCCTTCAGTAAGCCTCCTGGCTGACCATCGCCACGCTTACCACCTTGCCATTCGCAAAATGGAGTTCTTGCTCCACCTACTATCACAACTTCTTCCATGAGGAGGCGAATTCAAACAAGGATTTGAACTTCATGCTAAAGCAAACATCGAAAGTGCGCCCAAAAATAATATCATTGGCAATGAAATCATTTCCACAGTAGACCTAGAACGACCAATGTTGGACAATTCTGTACCTCTGCTTAAGGTGACTTTCTGACCCACTCCATCTTTATCTCCCCATACTTCAATTATGCTATTTTGCAAAGTTCCATCAAGATTCTCAGCATCAATATCTTCTCTAGAGCGCGACTTTACCTCACCCATTAGGTAAATTGGATTACCCAACTTTAAGCCATATAGAGTCCAACGATGGTCAATAACTCGCCATCCACCAAGTGCGCCAGCGATAAGAGATGACATGAACTGCTGTCCTAATGATTTGGCGAAAGCACTATCCCAACGCTTAATGAAATTACCATATTCGTTTCGCTTGAAACTTTGTGCATTAACTCTAATTCCACCGGTTCCATCATGAAGAATAAATGGACATCCACCAGAATCTGATCTAATAGTTACCCATCTCCTCTCTGTTCTCGTTCCATCTTTTGTCGTAACTGTTCTTTCTTGCAGTTGCTCATAAGTCCAACGAAAACCGACCATGTTTTCCATAACCATTGTCTCATTACCGTCAACAACTACTCTCAAGACTCCTTCATGAGAGGGTCTAACTTGCCCAACCAATTCACTGTGTCCTAAAGCCACAGAACGAACTAGAGAAGTTGGAGTATCGATCATTTGATTGAGCATTTTAGCTCTTAGCCATCCGGAAACTAACCAAACAATCGCAATTAATGACATTACACCAATTGCGATATACTTGTGACTAGATTCTTCTAAATTTGATATCACAACTCCTGCTCCTGCAATAAAGCAAGAAGTTGCTATTAATCCGAATATTCCATACAGACTAAAAGTAGCTGGTATTGGAGTTCCGACTTTAACTGGATGTTCAGCCAAAGGCGTCCCATCACCATCCGGACCATACCTATCTTCTTTATTCCATGATGCAGGTCCTGGTGCAGGGAGAATCCAATCATTAGGGTCATTGGTTGGAATATAAGTTGTTTGTCTTAGAAGCCAATTGTCAACAGTAAGGCCACTTTGTTTAGCCTTAGCCTCAATCTCTGCCTTATCAATGGCTTGATTTCTTATATTATGCAAGTCTTTTTCATGAGAGCCTGGAGTACATACTGATAGACCAAAGAAGCCAATACCCATAATGAATAATCCCGCCAACAGGTTATCAATGGAATCCTCAAGACCACTGAAAGTCATCAGCAACCCAAAAATAACCAATAGCCCAAATATAACATAACCCAACCATCCTTGCCATCGATATGGTAAAACTATCTTGAATGAACCTGACTGAAGGTTGAGCGTATCTATCATTGCTTACTGCTGAATACTACGAGTCATTAATGTTGTGAATCAACCAAACAACTTAGAATCATCTAAACCATTATTCGAAACCATCAACGGAATTGCAACGATTAGTCCGCATAGAGCACTGCACACCGCACTTACTCCTACAGCTATACCAGATACTACAGATTCATTCAAACCAGTATCTTGAGCTGCAGCATCTGTAGAGCCTGTTAAACTGAGAATTATTGAGAACAAAAATCCAATAATTATACCGAGTAATACCAAATGAACACCTCTACGTTGATAATTCATCATCCAAACTCCACCAAGTATTGAGGTGCCAATTGAGATGACACCAGAAATCAGATTCAATGCGATTGCAAGACCATCTATTCCTTGTTCTTCTCTAAGTTCTTGACTTGACCAACCAATTATTGCAAGTAACAAAAATACTGAATTTAATACCCCCCATATCACTAGTAATATTCCAATAACCTTGGATGCGGAAGATGGCGGTTGTAACATAATTATTTGGTTGCCAAAGCCCGTTGAAATTTGTGCAGGCTGTCCGTCAATCAAAATCTGCTGATTGCCATTTTCTGTTGTCGGCTCGTCAAAGGGATTTGGTTCCATGATTACCGGTAAGGGTTCCACCTATTCAAGGCTCGTATCTAACAACTCGTATCATAGTGTTCTTGAAGAAGGAAGAACTATTGCAATACATGAGGCGGAGTTAATGACTAATGTTCTCGTGGTTTTCAAAAAAAACTTTGAGCAGGTTCATGATGAAAGTCTAAGGAAAATTACTGACATTTTGCACGATATTAGCGAGCGTTTTGATGTCAAATTTGATCTTACTGCCCGTGAAAAGGTTAGACGTGCTGATTTTATTGGTCGCGATTTAGTAATTGTTCTGGGTGGAGATGGTACTCTAACAAGTATTTCTCACAATATCGATGCAGATACACCAGTTATCGGAGTCAATTCCCATCCGATTGAGCATGACCCTTCGGGAAGTTTTGGATTCTACATGGACTCTAATGTTGATACATTTGCAGAGGATATTGTTACTGCATTAAATGGCAATTCAATTATCAACGAAGTACCTCGTTTACAAGCGATTATTGATACTACTTCTGGTAATCGTTTCACTACCGATCCTGCAATGAATGATTTGCTTATCGCAAATACTCATCAATACGCTCCAAGCAAATATCATCTTAGAAGAGGTGGTAAAAAATGTCGACAGCAAAGTAGCGGCATTGTATTTTCAACTTGGCTTGGTCAAGGAGCATGGTTAAATCATATACTCGAAAAGAATACCATGCAGAAAATGAGAAAAAAAGTAAATACTTCAGAAACTGGTGATCATTATTTTGTAGTTTCTCGAGAGATTCCACATCAACAGCGCGAAGATGAAGAATGGTCATGGTTTGATTGGACAAATGAAGACACTGTAATCACTTCAGATATGCACAGAGGATATGTCGTTCCAGATGGTTGGGATGAAGTTCATTTTAATCGTGGAGCAAGTATTACTGTTAATTTAGAAGCTCCGAAATTATGCTTACTAACATTTAGAAAATCTATCAATGAAAAACTGGCAGATTTAATTGCACAAGATTTAGTATAATTAGTTACTAAGTGCAAAAAGTAAACTTGTAATGAAATAAAAAAGTGGAGACTGGAGCCCAATTGGACTCCAGCCTCCGGGATCTTAGGTGGTGATCCATCTGCAGGTTCCCCTACAGATAC
>JAKUNX010000029.1 GCA_022451835.1 Candidatus Poseidoniaceae archaeon | reverse complement strand
CCATTCGTGAAACAATTGACGAAATATGGCAAGCAGTACCATATTGTATAGATTTACTCGGTGGACCATATATCGATATGAATGATTCAGTATGTAATGCGTTTAGACCCAAAAATGCAAGTCGTCGAAAATAACCTCAAAGTTCATTCATTGCGTCGATTTAGAACGGCTTGATAAGATGGATAATAGTGGTAATTTACTAATCAGCGGGGCAACGATGGTCTTGCCAAATGCAACTAAAACTGGAGATTTGCGGATTACTAATGGAATCATTGCTGAAATTGGCGAGGTTGGGTCTTTAGAAAATTTGGAGAATGAATTACTAGTCGATGGTACTGGATTACATTTGTTACCAGGTTGTATTGACCCACAAGTTCACTTTAGAGATCCAGGGCAGCCAGAAAAAGAAGACTTAGGTAGCGGTTCGGCTGCTGCAGTAAGTGGTGGAATCACTTCTTTCTTAGATATGCCAAATAATGTTCCATCAATTACTAATCTTGAAGGAATGCAGGGAAAGCTCGACACTGCGGCCGCAAAGTGTGTTAGTAATTACGGATTTTTTATTGGTGCTACTGAAGATAATGTAGAAGATCTACAAGAGGCGGTTGGGACTAGGGAAAACCCTATTGCGATTCCAGGAATCTGTGGTATCAAAATTTTCATGGGTGTTTCTACTGGAACATTGTTGGTCTCAGATAAAACAGCATTAGAAAGAATCTTCACAGAAACCGCAGGCCTAATTGCTGTTCATGCAGAAGATGAAGACCGAATGAATGAGCGTAGAAAATTGATTGAAGGTCGAACTGATGTAGCCGCACATGCTTACTACAGAGATGACATTACAGCATTGCTGGCAACTAAACTGTCTGTTGAGTTGGCACATAAAACCGGCCATAGATTACACATCTTGCACCTTACTTCGGGCATAGAAGCCGATTACTTAGCAGACCATTGTACACTCCCTTCTAAAGCAGAAGGGCATCCAATAATTACCACAGAAGTTTTGCCTCAACACTTGACTTTTGATGAAACCGATGTTGATGAACAAGGAGTTAGATTACAAATGAACCCTCCGATTAGGTATGCTGCTGATAGAGAGATTCTTTGGTCAAGATTAGTTGATGGAACCATTCAATGTATCGCTACTGACCATGCTCCACATACACTGGAAGCCAAATCCAAAGGCTTCCCCGATGCGCCTAGTGGAATGCCAGGTGTCGAAACATCCCTTGCAGTTATGCTAAATTATGTTAATAATGGCAAGTGTTCAATTGAAGATGTTGTTCGATGGATGTCCACCAATGTTGCTGATTGCTACCGAATGGTTGGCAAAGGCAAATTGGAAACAGGTTATGATGGAGATGTTGTTCTAGTCGATATGAATCATAGCGCAATTGTTGAAGATGAAAATTGTTGGGCAAGAGTGGGATGGAGTCCATTTAGAGGTCGAGAATTAACCGGATGGCCTGTACTTACTGTTGTAGAAGGTGTTCCTGTGTTTGAAAGATCTCCTGGCACCGGTCAAAAAGGTAGACTTCTAGTTGAACCCGGTTCGGTTGGAAAACCACTATTGATGGAACCTTGGAAATAGCCCAAATAGGGTAAAAAACCGTATTTTTGAAATAAAAATAAATACTATCCCACGGATTCATATTCGAGGAGAAGTCTCATGAGTAGTTTAGAAGAAACCTTTGGCAGTGGCTATCAGCAGATAATAATTGGATTTGTAGTATTTATTTTGGGTGCGTTTTGGGGTGGAATTGAAGCAGATGGAAGCATGACTGCATCAGACGTATATTGGCCAGCTCTAACCATGTTAGCCGGTGGTATGATTACTTTGCTTGGAATTTCATTTGGTTCTGACCATGAAGATGATCGAACTAATGATTTGATGGATGCCATTAACGATTTGACCGCTAGACTTGATAGTTTAGTCGCAATGACCACTGGAAAAGATTCTGAAGAATAATTTTACAAGTTGTATAACTCTCCGTATTTCCTTTCAACATAAGAGATGAAAGGTTGCGGGGTTGGTGGCGCACCAGTAGCATTTTCAATTAATTCACTAGGAGTCCATTTACTTCCTTGTAGGTGAATTTTTGACCTTAGCCAATCCAACATAGGCTGCCATTCTCCGCTTTCTATGATATTATCAATGTCGCCAAGTTCATCTTCCATTGCCTCCAATAATTGTGCTGCATATAGATTGCCAAGAGTATAAGTTGGGAAATAACCGAACGCTGCCATTGACCAATGTATATCTTGTAAACATCCAAGTCTATCCTCTGGAACTTTTATCCCAAACCAGTCTTCAAACATCTCATTCCAAGTATTTGGAAGATCATCAACTGAAAGATTCTCATTGAAGATTTTCTTTTCTAATTCATATCTCAACATAATGTGAAGATTGTAAGTCACCTCATCGGCTTCGACTCTGATAAAACCTGGCTCGACACAATTAGCAATTCTATTCAATTCCTGTGGACTCCAATTTGGCGAACCAGGGAAGTGTTCTTTGAACCATGGTAGAACAACCTTCCAAAAAGCCGGAGTTCGCCCAATTTGATTTTCCCAAAATCTACTTTGAGATTCGTGAACTCCTAATGAAACTGCATCTCCTCTAGGAGTAAATGAATGAGTAGCATCTAGCCCTTGCTCGTATAGTGCATGACCCGTTTCATGCATTACTGCATAAAGACAAGAAAATGGATCTTTCTCATCAAATCTTGTAGTGAATCTAGTATCTCCCGGCCATAATCCTGCGGAAAATGGATGAGTCGATGCGTCCATTCTTCCTGCTTCAAAATCAAAACCAGTTGCACTCGAGACCAGTTTGCAAAATTCTGTTTGAGCATCTATTGGAAAAGTCATATCTTCTGGAAGTTTAGGGTCTGGATGAGACTTTTTTGCTTCCATAATTTGCTGCAATAAAGGCACTAATTTGCTCTTTAATCCAGCGAATAATGGGTCATAATCGCTAACTTTCATTCCAAATTCATATTCGTCAAGCAACACGTCGTAGCGAGTTGTTTCTACGCCATAGAAATCTATCTTTTGATTGGTCATTGAAATTAATTTAGCAAGATGAGGTTTGAACTTTGCAAAATCTGATTCTGTTCTTGCTTCTTGCCAAGCAACCAATGCTTGCGACCTTGCTAATGCAAATTCGGCGACAAAATCAGATGGTAGTTTTACTGCTTTATCGTAGCGTCTCCTTACTTCTCTAACATTGGCGCGTTGATCTTCAGTCAGTGTTGAATCCGCCTCTAATTCGGTAATCATCTCAGCAAATTCTCCGTTGGTTACTCTTTCATGTTGCTCTTTGGCTAACCAAGACATTATTTCTGATCTTGCTTTACCTCCTTTAGCAGGCATTATGGTTTCTTGATCCCAACCTAAATGACCCTGTATTGCACCTATCTTGTGAATATCTTTTACTCGCTCTATAAACAACTCATAACTCGCCATGATTCTCTGAATTATTACACCCTCAATAAGGTAACCTATATCGTGAAATTTAGTATTGTAGCACACACATTCAAGACCTCAAGGGATATGCAGTTAACCATGGCGAGGAAAAAGCAGGATAATCCTGAGGAGACTCGCACAGAATCTGATGATGACCTTGATGAAATTGTTGATTCGGTCATTGGTTCAGATGACAAAGAAAAAACCGTACAGGCGCCGAATGAAGAAGAATCAATAAGTGAATTACTCTCTGCATCAGCAAAAATGGTTGTCGAAACATGTATGGATATTAGACGTGGTGAAAATGTTCTAATTGTATGTGATCCAACTACTGGAGAAATTGGTCAAGTACTACATGAAGCGACTATCAATAAATCTGAACGAGTTTTGTTAATTGTAATGCCTAAAGCAAAACATCATGGGGAAGAACCACCCGCACCGGTTGCAAATTTGATGCGTCAGCAACAAGTTGTTTTAGCCCCAACCAAGTATTCTCTAACTCACACAAGAGCAGTGAGACAAGCGCTCAGAGATGGTGCTAGAGTCGCGACAATGCCAGGAATTACCAATGATATGTTTACTCATGGCGGAATGGCTGCAGATTTTAATAAAATCAAGAAACGAATTAGTAATCTTGGTCCTCATTTTCGTCGAAGAAGAATTGTCAATGTAAAATCAAAACAAGGCACTGATATTACCTTTGAGGTCAATTGGCGAGAATGGAAATTAGATGATAATGGAATTTGTAATCGACCTAGAATGCTGACTAATCTTCCAGCTGGCAAGGCATTTATCATGCCACGTGAAGGTACCATGAACGGAGTTCTGATTATTGATGGTTCTTGGGATTCAACATTATTGGATGAAGAAATAGAATTGCAAATCGAAAATGGTATGGTAGTCGATGTTAAAGGTGGTCAAATAGCAGCAAATATTCGACAAGAATTTGGAGAAGTTGCGAAAAAATTACGTTCAAAAGATCGAGAAAGTGTTTGGACTATTGCTGAGTTCGGCTTTGGTATGAATGACCAAGCTAGAATGGGCGGCAATGTGCTTGAAGATGAAAAACGTCTAGGTACTTGCTATTTCTCAATCGGTGATAATACTGCTCTAGGCGGCTCATCTGCTGTTGGAATACATATTCCTGGAGTATTAACTAAACCAAGTGTTTGGTTAGATGATTCGCAAATACTTCAAGACGGAGAATTTGCCTTAGATATTGATTAGTTTAGGTTTTGACTACCACAAACTGGGCAAAAACGCCAAATTGGGTCAATACCAATTCCACAGTCTCGACAATTTACTCCTGAACGGATTGTTGGCTGTACCGGTTGATTCCACATCTGTTGTTGTGGTATTTGTGGAGGTCGTTGATTGATAGGTTGTGACTTAACAACTGGTTGAGGCGCAAGACTTTGTGGTGGGAAATTCTGCTGCTGACTTGGTTTTGGTTCTGTTCTGTTTACTGGTTTTCTAACTGGTGCAACTGGCCTAGGTAGATTAGCAGCCACTTTTTCTGCTGCTGGTGAAGCAACAAATTCAGATAATGACATCTTACCATCATCATCTTTGTCGGCTAATTTATGCAATTCCTTAGATTCCTCGACAGATAATCCAGTAGCATCAGCTAATTCCTCGACAGATAATGTTCCATCATCATCTGTATCGGATTGAATAAACATCTCTGCTGCACTAACAAATGGTTCATCTGTAGACTCTTCTTCAATCTGTTCAGCCGATTCTTGTATATCTTCAGCAACAACATCCGTCTCATTTATGCCAGTTTTTTCAACTGTTTCAACTACATCTTCCAAACTAGGCTGAGCCATACCAAATGCTCCTTCAAAAGCATTGTCAGTGACTTTAGCTGCCTTTCTATCAGTGATATTAGCATCAACTACTGCTTCGTTTATTTCTTTTACAGGCTCTTCCTTGATTGGTGAAGATTTACCTGGCAGAGGCACTGATACTGTTTGTTCCATCTTAGCAATTGAATCAACGGATTTTGCAGTAGAAATCGGAACATTCTCAACTGGTTTAGATTCACTTTCTATCCTAGTTGGTTGAGGCTTCACTATTGAAGTAGTAGATATATCAGATACATCTATTGTTGAGTTAGCCAGGTTAGAGATAGGAATTGCATGGCCAATTACGTCAAGTGAGGCATCAAATTCTTCTGCTATTTCGGCTAAAAGTGAAGAATTACTATTTACATCTTGTAAAATCTTAGACATTGTAAGGTAATATTTCATCACTTCATCTGATCCACCTGTTGTTTGAGCAATAGCTAATACTTTCAAGATGTTCATCGGGTCTGCTAATCGTTTTATAGATTCAAATTGCATGTCGCCAATAGTAGGCTTCCCATTGGGAGAATCTTCTCCAAGTGAGTTAGGAAGTCCAAGATAGTGTAGAATTGGGTCTGAGAAACTCATTAAACCAAGATGTCCAGAAACCAAGAAGTAAATCTCACCACCCTCGCAGTTCAAAATTTTGCTAGCTTCTTCAAAATCAAAATCACCTGGTTTTAACACAATATCAGAGACCATACCAAAGAATGCAACTATCGATTGGTTTCTGTCCATTGACATTAATTGGTGAACGATATCTGATGACTCGGTGATACCGAAATAGGCTGAGGTCTCATCGACTTCAATTCCCTCTGGAAGAGACGCACCTTCAAGCACTTGTTCTGTCATCTATTCCCCTCCGTCAAGTCTCGCTGTCCACTCATCTTTGAAAAGTAATACCTATTTCAATTATCGAGACCTAGTTTTTGCTAGGTTAATTATTGCTCGAGATTGAGGCGCATTCCATCCTTTTCCTTGCAAATACATCAATAGTTGTCTTTCATTATCAAATGAGATGTCATTTAACTCAACAATCGCTTCATCAATAGATGATTGTGGAATATTCTCGAAGATGTCCTCTTCTATCTCGACAATTGCCCTACGTACTTTCTTTTCACCATCACTTGATTTTTTCACCTTCTTTGAAACTTTCTTGCCACTAACCTTTGAACTAGATGGTATTGCTCTATCACGATTGAATTTTGGCGGTCCTGATGATGGAGGATTTCCTCTAGAAGGAGGTGCTTGTGTAGGCCCTCCTCTAGGAGTAGGCGATCCTGTTGGACCAGAAATCTGTTGCCTAATCGGTGCACTTGGCTGCGCTGATGTTTGCCTATTACGAGCTATATCTAAGAAAGACAATCTGTCTTCTTCATAATAATCATCATCGTCATCATCCTCATCATACCAATCTTCATCATCTAGTCCCCTGTTACGAAAAATTACGATTACTACAAACAATAAAACAATCCCCACTACAATTCCAATAAACCAGATTATTGATAGACCAAGTATTTCAACAGACTGCCCTGTTTCATCTTGTTTTTCAATTGGACAACCATCTGAGTAGCCATCGAAACCTTTGGCCGTGGTTGGACAATTATCCAAGCTGTCCACTACGCCATCGCCATCTGTATCACGTTCATTTGCTGCACATCCAGATAAGTCAACTGAAGTACGATACAGAGGATTGGTATTAGGACATAAGTC
The DNA here is from genome assembly GCA_022451835.1 of Candidatus Poseidoniaceae archaeon. Classification (GTDB taxonomy): domain Archaea; phylum Thermoplasmatota; class Poseidoniia; order Poseidoniales; family Poseidoniaceae; genus MGIIa-L1. The sequence goes on along the minus strand of JAKUNX010000029.1, from coordinate 9,027 downwards.
TGGGTTTAAACCAGTGGCGTTATCCCCGTAGCCATCACCATCATTATCTCGCCACTGTGTAGCATCATTTGGGTCAAAATCAGCAGTTCCGCTTGGTGAAGCCGGGAAATCTAGAGTTGCATCAGAATAACCATCTCCATCGGTGTCTAAACAGCCCAACCGGTCTTCAGTAGAATTACCACTAACTAGTGGACATATGTCTCCATTCACGCCTTCAGCATTGTCGCCATATCCATCGCCATCTGTGTCAAACCATTGGGATGGATCGAACATAAACTCATCTTCATCACCGAAATAACCATCTTCATCCCAATCTATTTCTTTAGCATTTTCATCAGTACAACCATCTGCTAATACCGGATAATTTTCCGGAGTGTCGGGACAAACGTCTGTGTCATCGGTTATTCCATCATTATCAGAATCTTTTTGAGAAAGAGAACAGCCATCTAAGTCTGGAATATCGCCATTTGGCGTATTTGGACATAAATCAAGATAATCATAGACGCCATCTGAATCATCATCTACTTCTCTTTGAACTTGACTGCAACCATACTCATCGGCCAAGTCTAAGCTATCTGTATCTGGACAAATGTCAATATCATCGGTAACGCCATCAGAATCGGAATCAAGTTGATTAGACGCACAACCATTCAAGTCCACGATTAAACCAAATTGTGTTCCTGGACAAAGGTCTATCTCATTAATCACAAAGTCTCCGTCGTCATCATTTCCATCAATTAAGGGACAACCAATTCCTAACGTTCCATTGATTACTCCAGGGGCATTTGGACAGATATCAGCGAATTCCCCTCCTTGGTAGTCTCCAAAACCATCGCCGTCAGTGTCCGCCCACTGAGTAGGGTCAAATGGGAAGGCATCTCCAGTTTGATTTTCTCGAAGGCCTGTTGTTGGATTTAAATCAAATGTGTAAATATCTCGATAGTTGTCTCCATCGGAATCAAGACAACCATAAAATGGATTAGTTGAATTGCCAGCGACTAATGGACACCCATCAATTTGTAACCCTTGGGCATTAGAACCATCATAGAATTCAGTAAAGTTATCTGGATAACCATCACCATCTGAATCATTAACTGCAGCAATATTGTTTGGGAAATAATCAGGATTATTTGCGCCATCTGAACTGTTATCTCCATAGCCATCGCCATCTGAATCTATCCATTGAGTAGAATCATTAGGCCACAAATCTGCACCCATTGATTCATTCCACAAATTGCTAGGATCTGAAGCGCCATCACCATCGCTATCTTGGCATCCTAGGCGATCGATGAATGAAGTCCCATAATCGTATTTACACGCATCGCCGCCAGTGAAATCAGACGAATTATCACCATAGCCATCACCATCATAATCGGTATATTGTTTATGATCAAATGGGAATTCATCTCCTGGTGGAGCATTATCATCATACCATGTGTCGCAACAATCTGGGCCATGATTATCACCATAAGAATCGCCATCAGAATCAAATGCTTGTTTCCAATTAGAACTGAAAATATCACCAAATGGGTATAGTGAATTCCAATCTACCCAACCATCTTGATCGAAATCAGAGCAACCATAACGCCCAAGCCATGAATGACCGAAACCAGTATTACAGTCATCTGTTAAATCATCGTATCCATCACCATCAGCATCAAAGCATCCAAAAATCAAAATTGAGGACGTCCCAGACTGAGTTGGGCAATCATCGCTCAATGGAGCATGAATATTATCTCCATAACCATCTCCATCTTGGTCAGACCACTGATTTGGAGTATTATTTAGTTCATCTATTGAATCAAAAATATGGTCATTGTCACTATCTAAGTAAAATTCGATATTTGAAATGAAGTTATTCGAAGAAGACTTTGAGAAAAATGATATTTTGCCATCGCCAATAGATGTATCAAAGCCATTATCGGAAAGAATACCTTTGATTTTCGATTTATGCCATGATTCATCAACATTCTTGCCTTGAGTAAATTCCATCGAGCTCCAAACAATTGAATTAGTTTCCATCTCGCTTGACAGAACAAAAATTTGATTATCTGCACTCATTATCGTGAACTCTTCTATTTCAGAGCCAAACGAGTCGCCTATCACTTGCCAATTTCCTGATATTTTAGCATAAATCGTATCTAATTCACTATTTACTGCTATTATTGGTACAGTTCCACCAATCGCCTGGATTGTGTTTGCTATTCCAACTTGCTGTGGTTGTGGCAATAGTATCGAAGTCCATATTTCTGAATTATTTGCTTTCTCATAAACAATCAAACTTCCACTTGAAGTCAAACAAGAAAGTATCATGCCATTATCATCATCGATTATCAAAGACAGATTCGTGGCAATATCAGACTCGACTGCGATGAATGTCGACTCTATTATTGAGCCATTGATGGAAATTACACTCAAATTGTTAGAGATGCCATCATCAAGCATTGCACTTATCACAATATTATCGTTGACATCAATTAAACTAGAAAATGAGGGGGAATTAACCAAACCTGAAGTGGTAATGTTTGTTACCGACCATGACAAGTCATACGTTGCTATATTCAATTCTCTGTTAACATCGTCAAGGTAAATTATTACTGGGCTACCTGAATTGTTGACCAATAGAGAAATTGGTGACGAGATATTAGCATCTATTGCTACGGTTTGCTCGCTCCATCCAGTTTCGGTTAGTTCACTAAAATACAATTTATTTGTGCCCGGCGAATAGTAAGCAATGTAAGACTCCCCCGATAAACCGGTGGTTGAAGAGATATACTCAACATCCCCCGCAGTAGTTATTATCTCTGATTCAACTCCTGTATAACCTAAATAAGTTCTAACTTTTAAGCCATCATAGTTATACAGAATCACTGGTGAACCAGAAGAAGTTAATTCAAAATTAGTATCAAAATCTAATGATGAATGTTCAGCGATAATATCTTGTGATATCCAAGATTTAGATTGTGAATCGCTTTGTAAAGAGATCATTTGAGTTTTAACTACCATCTCTGTAGCATTATACATATCAAAAATTAGGCGTGGATTGCCATTAGTCGAAGATTGAATCTTACCGTCTAATGACTCGCCTGATATTGTAACGTCACTAACATCAAACAATTTTCTACTGTAAGATTCAAGATTTAGAAAAACAGCTTGAGATTCATCCACTGATTGTGAATTGAAGAAGAATTCAGATAACCCATCTCCATCCGAATCACCATGATTTGAGATAGCATGGCCAAAACTTGAAGTTCCACCGGCGACAAAATAACTGGAACCATCAATTAAATCAGATGAACCAAGAACTAATTCTACCTTGCCTTGATCAAATCCCCCATTTCGAGTGATAAACATATCATTAAACCCATCTTCATTGGTATCACCTGCTGAAGCAAAATTTAGCCCTAACAAGTCATTTGCATCACCAGACATTCGATATTCTGGAGTTGCAGCCACTCCACTTGGATTGCCGTAAAATACCCAAACATCTCCACTGTTAAATAGACCTGAAGTATTGTATGGTTCTGAGACAAATAATTCATCATAACCGTCATTGTTCAAATCATTAACAATTTGCACTTGATAGCCAAATAATGTGCCAGAAGAGATGGATTGATAGGAATGGTCTGGGGAAGAACCAAACCCCGAATTGGAACCATATCTTACCTCGACAGAAGAATACCCCGAACTATCTTGCAGTGTCCCTGTATTGCCAATAACCAGATCATTTAGACCATCCCCATTTAGGTCCCCATCCGCTGAAATTGATTGACCGAAATTAATACCTTGCAGCATTTGGTCTGGACTACCCATTTTTGTCCAAGACTCATCACTACCGCCACCGAAAAATAACTCAACTTTTCCTGTATCTCCAGATGCTTGATAATCTATTGAACAAACTAAAATCTCATCATGCCCATCAGAATCCAAATCATCAACTGTCTCAAGACAATAACCGAATTTATCACTAGAAACTATTGGTAAAGAAATTCCTCCAATTTCTTCAAGTGAGGTAGAGAGACCTGATGAAGAGCCAAAAGTAAACTGAACTAGACCATCATTTGTGCTTGCGCCTGGCGAGCCAATAGCCAAGTCATCAAAGCCATCACCATTGTAATCTCCAGCAGCTAATCCATTTCCTAACATTTGTGAATCCACTGCACCCTCCCATGTCAAATTAGCACTTGGGCTTAAGCCATCTTGTGAACCATAATGTACAGATACTCGACCATTTGCTGTCAACATCTGAGTGTTTCCGTCTGCTTCAGAATATGCTAAGTCATCAAAGTTGTCTCCATTGAAATCAGCAAATAAAACAACACTTGAGGTCGTATCGGATAAATCACTGAGAATTGATATTTTAGGACTTGAACTGAGTTGATTATTTTCATTGGCCAAAGATCTTTCAATACTAATTGTTGTTTGGTTTTCATCCAAAATCGAAGTAAATAATTGAACAAGATCGAAGTCATCCAGTGTTAATCCAATATCATGATGTAATTTTTCAGATTCAACAATTATTTGTTCTGAATGTTGTCCGTTTGAAATAGTTAGTAGTATTGCTTGATTTGCTTTGGTATACATCAAATAGACGTCTCCAGCAGAATTTATTTCAAGCTCAAAGTCCTCACCAACGGGGCCTGCGTCTATTAGTCCAGTTACCCAAAATGCACCGGTATAATTGACTCTATACAATGCACCATTATCATCTCTGAAAACACCCCATTCAAAGTGTTCGGGTGTGATTGCCAATTCTACATTTGTAACGTTTACATCTTCAAGTATTGTTCTTGTATGCCACTGATCACCATTGGAGTATAATGAGCTTGCGTATGCTATTTGACCAGCTTTTAGATCGGTACCATTAGTGTACAACATACTAGCCCGGCCATTTTGTTTGACTGAAATTGCACAATCAAAGGTTGATACTCCGTCACTTAAACCAAGAATCTCATCGACTTCTATCAATTTTGTATCTCCTTCAACATTAGTCCAATAATATTGTATTGAACCCTCTTGATTAACCCAGCATGCATTGATTTCTTCCTGATTTGAAATTGTTATATCAGAGGTAATTGCTGTTCCGGAAGCAGAATCTTGTAAGACTTGATTACTATAGGAATCCAACTCTGACTCATAACGAATTTGGCCTTGATTAATATCAGCAAAATCGATGTATTCCCCCGCTATATCATAACCAAAATCTAAATCCAATTCCGACAAGGACTGACTATTAAATTCGCTTTTTTCACCTACTAATGAAGTAGAATTATCGGTTGTATTTTCACCTACAGATATGCTGAACAATTGCAAAATAAGCAAAAAAACAATCATTTTCGCAGTTAGCGAGTTTTTTGATGTGGAAACACTCGCCATAGTTACCCGATGTTCTGATGGTTGAAAACCATTGTCTAAAATATCCCTATGACCCCCTATGGGGGTCAAAGTAAATATTTTACAGTATTATTGACAAACCTAGACCAATTCCAAATATCATGTCGAAGATATTGATCATTGGTAATGCTCGACCTGAAGACTTAGCAAAGTGGTCTGAATTAATTGAAAAATCTGATTTGATTATTGCTTGTGATGGAGCCATGAAAAATTGTGCAGAAAGCAGTGTTGCAGTTGATTTTTTAATTGGAGACATGGATAGTATTAGTGAAGAAACATTACAATATGCTGAAAGTAAAAACACTGAAATTATCAAAATATTAGATCAGCAAAATAATGACCTAAGTAAAGCAATCTCGTTTGCTCAAAACTTATCTCCACAATCTATCGACATTATTGGCGTGGATGGAGGTCGTTCAGACCATCAATTTGCCAACTATTTTTCCTTGTTCGAATGCCAGGTTGACACTACACTACATCTTGATGATTGTAAAGTAATCCCAGTCAATAAATCAAACCCTATGATTCGCTCTATAGAATTAGAAAAAGAATTTTCAGTATTCAGTATTGGACAAAGTTTTGGAGTAAATTTATCCGGCGGCAAATGGGAGCTAAATGACGCTGAATTAAGTCCAAGTTCTGTCGGCTTACACAATGTAGCAGTTGCTGATAATTTAATTATAAATTGTAGTGATGGCAATTTATTGGTTTTTGTCAACCGGTGAATTAGGCATATGTTTCCTAATGAAAGTTGAGTAATCTGATTTACCATCCCAGTCTTTGGCTAATTCATCCACTCTGGCAATTTGCAATGTTTTTTCTAAGCCACCCCAATCTTCAATTAAACCCAATTTAAAAGCCGCTTTGGGCGTATATCCGGGTAGAAAATTACGCCACACAAACGGTATCCTTCCTGGTGTAATTTTATTGACGACTTTAACAATAGAAGTATTACAAGTCGTGAAAAATGAGTGATACCATTCTGCAGTTTCATTTAATTGATTCATTTTTTGAGCAATTGCAACCAATAGTTGACGGTCTTTTCCTGGAGGGGTTACCGCGCGGAAAAGGAAATCCTTGTTTCCTCTTGCATTGGTTCTCAAACCTAGCAAATCTCTCTCATAACCAATCAACAAATACAATTCATAAGAACGCCACAATCCCTTCCATGGGTGATATCTCTTACCTTTCACTCGTCTTGCTTCAAATGAAATAGATATGCACCTGCCATCGTTGAACTCAATGCTCAAAAAAGTATGCGCTAAACCGTGAATTTTGTGAAAATGATCAACGATAAACCAAACATCTTTGATTTCCCTTAAGTCAAATTTAACATTATCATCCCACTTTTCATCTCTATCTCTTGTGGTTCGCCAAGTAAAATCCCTAATTTTGGTAAACGTAATATGATTTTCTTCAATAATGGCCTTGGATTGAAACTCGCAATCCGTATTCCAATCTGCTTCAGTACTAGGAACTCTTGGCCTTATTCTTGTAAACCAGACATAATAAAGTCTGCCAATAACGATAATGATTATTGAAATAATGAAAATAACAATCAATTCGCCAATACTAAAATTTCCTAAATCCAGGTGGTTCACCACCTAACCCAAATACGCAGTTCATTATCCCACCAATCGTGATTACCATCTGGGTGTTGGCGCCACAATACGCCTTCATCATCTGTGGTTGTTGGCAATCCTTCAGCATCTGGAGAGCCATCTGAAAGAATCATTGGAGTTGGACCTAAATCTCGCATTGGTAAGATTTCTTCATCATCTTTGACTCTAACAAGAATAAGGTATGACAGAACTACAACGACCAATCCAAGAACGCCAATTGAAATCCAACCAACTGATTCGGTTTCAGTATCTTCTCCATATGAACGGGATGGCGCGGAAGATCTCTGTTCTTCTGTTAAATCAACTCCTGGAATCCTGACAATATTGATACCATCAATTGCACTAATTAGTTCGTTATTAATTACTTCTAAAGAAATCAAATGTACTCCTGCAGGTAGGGTTGAACAATCAAACTCATCACCGATATTACCTTCAACCTGTGATCCTTGAATTCGCCAAATCTTTTGGAAAGAACTGAAATCAATATTCTCATCAACTTGTTTTAACATCACCCTACACTCAGTATCAGTAGAATTACCGTTACCACTTACCAACAGAGTAAAGTCCGGCGCAGGCCTATTGTAAATTGTGAGATTGAGCCAATCTTCAGTAGTTTGGCCAAGATCGTTACGATAAGCCTCTTTCAAAATATAATCACCAGCTGGCCAATGAGAGCAATCTAGTGAATTTTGTGAATCAAGAACTGTGAAAGGCGCTCCAGAAAAAGTTCTAACTCCAGTAGCGCCATATCGTGGACCTGTTTCATCCGAAAATACTCTAGAAATTGTACATTCATCACCTGTTTCAATACGTTGAGGAGCATTTAATGCTAAAACTATCGATGGCGTTTGTAGCGCTGGTTTTAGTACATAAGTTGGCAATGGAATGGTAGTTATTATGTTGCCATCTTGGTCAACTACTTGAAGTCTTAAATCATGTTCCCCAGATGCCCATGCATCGTAAACTAAGCTTGCATTTGATTGACCAGAGAAGGTGAATTGTAATATTTCTGTAACCTCTCTATCTTTGTATTCACCAATCAATCGTAATTCCAAATTAGTATTTTCTTGTTCAGTATTAAACACTACTACGACCCTAATTGCGTCATTATCACCATCTTGGTTGGTATCAAGTGTATCATTACGTAAAGCAATCAAACTTAGTCCAGCCTCTGCTAATGGGTCTTCATCGCCTTCTTCTGCCACTACATTAACCGAAAATTGAGTTAATGCAAACAATGATGATGTAAGTAAGAAGATCGTGAAAATCGAGAATGATTTATTGTTAATCAACAATCTCACCTCCATCTTGTAATGAATCTTTAGTGATATCATTTTCTTCTGGTGGCAAATTTGCTGAAAAATCTACGTGCTCTTTTTCATTAAACATCTTTTCCTGTTTATTCAAGTCATCTTCCTCTCGACCCATCTTAACAACTAGTGCCAACGATGCTCCAAGAATGAAACCAAGTCCAATTATCAAATATGTTAACCAAGATGCTGCTGGATCTTCACCCATGATAGCAATAGCTGATTTGAAAGTACCATATTCATTTGACCAGCCGTCGCCATTGCTGTCTGGGCAGCCTTGTAAATCTCTAATTGAATCGCCTGCTTCATTAGGACAATCATCTCTTAATGCTCCTAGAGTGACATCTCCATAACCATCGCCATCACTATCTCGCCATTGAAGTGCTTCATTAGGGAAAGAATCTGCTAAACCAAATGGATGTGCTTTCCAGTTTTCGGTTGGGTCTGACCAGCCATCGCCATCAGTATCTCTACAACCTAATCTATCCATCAAAGATGTCCCTCTTACTTCAGGGCATGCATCCCCTTGGTTACCATCAGCTGCGTCACCAAATCCGTCACCATCAGTATCTCGCCATTGTGTAGGTTCATGAATAAATGAATCTCCAAGGTCAGACCAACCATCACCATCAGTGTCGATACAACCCCATCTGTCTCCACCTTCAGCTGGACCAACTGATGTTCCTGCATTATCTGGACAA
>JAKUNX010000028.1 GCA_022451835.1 Candidatus Poseidoniaceae archaeon | reverse complement strand
CCACTTAGCCCAACTCTTTTAACAATTAGTAGGCGATTATAGAATGGTTGAAAGTATTCAATTGCACAAGGAACCATCGATGCGCCTCTTGTTTTATGTTTGTTAATCAGTTTTCCAAATGGTGTGATGAGGTATTGTGGGTAAGCCATCATTCGTTTGAATCGACTTGTTCCCACTCTCGGGACAACTGGAAGTAATTCAGCCCAATTATATTGGCAATTTGATGCTTTTACCGATTTATGCATTTTATTGTGAAATGCATAAAAAACAACATTTGATTTTGGTATTTCAAACTCATCTAGTAACTTAGATGCCGAAGAAATCATTCCAGACAATGTTTGAGTTATTTTGTCACCACCAAAATAACCTCCGCCTTTGGGTGATTTGGGATGTGGTCGCTTTAGTTCTAAGCAAACCATTTTTCCTTCCTCACGCCAATTTTTCATAATATCTTTATGCTCCAACATCTTTCTAAATGAACAAAATCCAAAATCATTCAACTCATCTAATCCCCATGATTCTACATACGGATTACGATTGTCTAGCAATTGCTTGTTTACTGAAACTTTGGCATCATGATGAATAATCAATTCATTGTCTGCAGTAACTCGTAAATCCAATTCTATTCCATCAGAATTAGTTATGCCATGGGCTAAACTTAGCAAGGAATTTTCAGGTGGTTGCTGCCAGTCTGCCACAATTGTCGGTTGAGCAGACCATTGAAAACATGATGTGTCGCTTGATTGGAAATATTAGCAAAACGATTGTTATTTGCTTATGTGGTGAAAAAGGATATATTGGCAAAGGTATCGAGCGGGTTATGAGTCCATACACAATCATGATGATTCTGGTTGTGTTATTTACACCAGTTGTATGTTGGCTTTTTTCACTTTCACAGAAAGAACACAGGGTTCCATTATCACAATGGGCTAAGGAATTTCACGAAAAGCGGTATTATCTACATGCAATGGGTTATTTGATTATTATTAAGTGGAAGCAAATTACTGACTTGCTTAATGAACCAATTAAATCAGAAGTTGGTCATTGGACAGATTTGATTTACGCAGTTGAAGGGGAATTTACCAAACATATTCAAGATTTTTTTCTAAATGACACATTGACAGCTGTACTTAATTTCCATTATTTGTTCATTTACTTGTTTCTAATATATGTTACAACAGTATATTTTGCCTATACTGGTGATAGAGATATGACTGACAAAGTAGCATTAAATTACTTACTAATTTATGCTTTAGCGGTTCCATACTATCTATTCTTTAATGTTGAAGTAACGTCTTCGTGGATACCTGGAATGGAGGCACTATTGTACCATGACGGTGCATATACAGTGTTCTATGCTACTCATGATCCACTTGATAACGCGGTACCTTCATTGCATGTTGCCATTCCATTTGGAATCTTAATGTTGAATTACCTACATGTCAAAGAAAAGGGTGGCAAGATGAAAGATTGGCGACATTATCATTATTTCATGTTTGTTTTGATAAATACAATTTTATTCATGTTTTCAATTTTGTATCTTGGCATACACTGGTTTGTCGATATTCCTTTAGGTTTGATAATTGGCGGTTTTGGAGCCTTGTTTATACACCATCTGCAGCCTAGATTGCGTAATGATCATGGTTCCTTTTTCAAAGGACTTGACAAATTTAAGATAAGAAAGCATGCCATTAGTGAGGGAATTATCGCTCTTGTAATGTTCACGCTTATTCTTATGGCGGTTAATGTTCAAGTAGAAAATTCAGATGATAGAGTTTCTTTTAGATTAGGTCCTGAGGATTCAACCTATGAAATAATTCAAGAATTAAAGTATGGTGAGACAGTTGACTCAACGATAAAGAATTTGGATTCTAATTTAGTGCTTGAGATAGTTTACATTTCGGTTGAAGAAAGTGCTAAAACTATGGAAAACGGCTCAATTGATTGGTCTTATATGGTAAGTGTTGGAGACCATTATGTTATACAACCGGGCGAACAAATAGAGATTAGAACTGATAGTTATTTGATATACAATTTGATAGTAATGCATAATCCAAGCACCAATTCTAGTGATGTGCTTGAGGTAAGTATCGTTAATGACTATAATACTGATAAAATGTTCATTGCAATTATCTTATCGATTCCATCTTTATGGATGACTGCATTTGTGTTGTATAGATTGCAGAGATTGAGAGCAAATAAGCGTTCTATTCTTGATTCCTCACCATCGCATTTGTGGTTCGAAGAAGAATAGTGTCAATTATCACTAACCTACTACTGGGAGTATCATGTCTGAGGATAGGAGCATGCAAGATTCTGTTCAGAATCTGCTTGATTCTCCCGGTGGACAAATACTGAATGATGGCGCGAAGTTTTTGAGAAATAAAGCCAAATTGTTGTCATTTTTATTCATAATTAGTGTTGTAGCAGCATTCTCAATGACTAAATCATTAGTATCATGGTTGATAGATGATAATCGCTTGCCTGAAGATGTCAACATTATTGTCACCTCACCGATTGAATTCATTCTACTTCAATTTCAGATTGCGGTTAGTTTTGGATTAGTTGTCATCACAGTATATTTGATACTTGAACTAGTTCGCAAGGGTTCTAAAAACGCAGCGATTAGAGAACGACTAGCAGAATTGGAATTAAAGCCACCAAGGTTTAGCTTGGTATTTGTCACTACTGTTATGGCAATAGTCACTTTAGGAATTGCTGGTTTACTTTATTCTTGGAATTTTTTAACGCCTATGATTCTACAATATCTAACTGATGATGCACAAAATGCTGGTTTAACTACTGAATGGCGATTATCAGGATATGTTGGTTTCATAGTTAATCTTGCATTAGCATGTATTGTTGGTTTTCAAGCACCAGTAGTTACCATTCTAACGTTACGTTTTGGCATTGCAACACGACAACAGATTATGCAGTATCGCAAGCACATTTGGTTTACCGCATTTGTCTTAGGTGCATTCTTATCTCCGCCAGACCCATTATCGCTATTTTTAGTTGCTATGCCTGTGGTAATTCTGTTTGAATTGGCAATTATAATTGATAGGTTAACCAATATTTCAAATGCATAATTGATTAATTGGAGTTGCCATTTTGCCAGGACTTTGTCCGTAAGTTTGGCCATGGAAATCAGAGCCACAACTAACTTTCATTTCTAGTTCCTTGCAAACATTCCATAATTCGAATCTATATTCATCATTGTGGCTGCGATGAAATGCTTCAATCGAATCAATGCCAATTTCTCGACAAAATTCACCTAATTCAAGTGGTGGAATGCCATAATACAGTGGGTGGGCAAGTGATGTTACTCCATTGCATAATTTCACCATTTTAACAGCCTCATCAATACTTGGTTTAGGTTGCGCAACATGAGCAGGTAGTCCATCACCGATCCATTTTTCAAAAGCCTCAGTTTTTGTTTCAACATATCCTTTCTCAACCATTGCCTCAGCAAGGTGAGGGCGTCCAATGGAGCCTCCAGCCTTTTTAGCAACTTCTTCGAAATCAATAGGCATGTCAAGTTCGTTAAGCTTTTCAATCATTTTTTTCATTCGAGGAATTCTATTGTTTTGTAATGGTTTGAGCCATTTTGCAAACTGTTTGGCCGTCTCACTTCCATGAAGTAGATCTGGAAAGTAGGCCAACAAGTGCCATGATTTTGAAGCCCTTTCACGACCATGACGACTAAGTTCCACCGCATTAGGTTCTATGCCTCTTTCACAGGTAATTTCAACCCCCGGGATAAATTTTATTCCCAATTTTTTTGCATGTAATTCAGCACTTGGCCATCCAGCAATGGTGTCATGATCGGTTAAAGACCAAAATTTAACATCATTATTTTTCATTAATTGTGCAACAAATTCAACACTGTGTTCACCATCACTATTTGTTGAGTGACTGTGCAGGTCATAATGCTGTGTCCACACAAATTATGCCAAATCGTTGACCCTAATGAACTTATGATTAGAATAAATCATCAAGGTCAGGTAAATCAGGAGTTTCAATAAAATCCTGCTTCTCAACAGATTCAATTGCAACTTTATCATCAGCAGTTTCATCTTCAAATAAATCTGTTAAATCTGGCAATGATGGGCTAGTATCTACTTCAGGTAATACTGGTATTTCAGCAATTATTGGTTCATCAGCAATTGGAATTGATGGTAAAGGAATATTGCTTTTACTTTCTAAATCATGGTCAATTGTAGTTTTAGTTGATGACTGAACTACATTGTCTGATTCTTTGTGTGGTGCAGGCAATTGTTCGGCTATCTGCTGAGCAGCTTGACCAAATTCACCTGTGCTGAGGGCTCCTATGGCATTGCTTACCTGTAATTCATCAATTTCCTTATTGGCACCAATAATTGAATCAATGATATTTTTTGTATGGCTACTTTGAGGTTGTCCTACCGAAGAAACATCGGTTCCGGATTTTGTTGGTATGCTTTCAAGTGCCTCAAATTGCTCTTCAAGGGATAAATTATCAGTTAGTTCTATGACTTTTCTTTCTTTAGAAGCGAAATAAGCCATGATGAATAGAGCAACTGCAGTTGATAGTCCAAGATACTCCTCTAAAGAAAGACCAGCAGAATCAAGTAAATCTAGTTTCAAGTTAACCGCTGAAGCAACAACGGCAAGCGAACCTAAGATTTTACCAGCACTTGCCAGCCTTGGCGCTCGTTGCTCCATAATTGGACACTGTAAAGAATAAGATAAGATACTTACCATTACATGGTTTTTTCTGCAGCAGAAACTGTATTTTCCATCAACATTGCTACTGTCATAGGCCCAACTCCACCTGGAACAGGAGTTATCCAAGATGCTACTTCATTGGCTGATTTTTCTACATCACCTACTAAGATGTAGCCTCGAGGTGAGTTGACATCATCAACACGATTTATACCTACATCAACAACTACAGCACCGTCTTTTATCCAAGATTTCTTAACCATATTTGGTCTACCTACTGCTGCAACAACAATATCTGCTTGGCGGCATTGTTGTTCCATGTTTTCAGTTCTTGAATGAGCAACAGTAACTGTCGCATCAGCGCCACGCGAAGCTAACAAAATCGCTTGAGGCATTCCAACATTACGTGATCTACCAATTACCAAAGCAGTCTTTCCTTTGGTTTGAATGCCAGCCCAATCTAACATACGCATAACTCCGTTAGGCGTACATGGGATTAAGCAATCCTCTCGAGATTGCACTAATCGACCAAGATTAACTGGATGAAATCCGTCAACATCCTTTGATGGGTCAATCAAATCGGTCAACGCTTCCTCATCCATATGCATTGGGAGCGGAGATTGAATTAAAATACCATGAATAGTGTTGTCATTGTTTAGTTCAGAAATTATATTTCGTAATTCATCTTCACTGGTTAATCCCCCTAATTCAATGTGGGTACTTTTGATTCCAAGTCTTTGACAGGCACGAACTTTTGCTCCAACATAAACATGACTTGCTGGGTCATCACCAACAATAACAACTGCTAAATGTGGCACGATTCCATTATCTAAGCACTTTTGAATGCGTCCTTTCAATGCTTCCTCTACTGCTGCAGCACATGCTTTACCATCTAGTACTGAAGCCACCATGACTTGCCCACATGACTTTGTTTATTGATTATTTTGTTGATTCATTTTTCCTCCACCAACTTCGCTTTCATTTCCTTCAACAGTAGCAAAAAGTCGTTCGTCATCACTAAAGGATTTGAATTCTAGAGAATTTCCGGAGGGGTCGTCGATAAACATTGTAGCTTGTTCACCGATTTTACCAGGATATCTCGTGTGTGGTTTAATGCGAAATTGTACATTTAATTGTTCTAAATGATTTTTAAATTCGTGCCATTGTTCCCATTCCATTACCAATCCAAAATGAAATGGTGGAACTTGTTTACCATCAATTTTACCTCCATCGCTATAGTCAGGCATACTTGTGACAAGGTGTGCTACAATTTGGTGGCCGTGTAGATTAAAATTAATTGAGGTTGGAGTCCTCCTCCCTATTTGACAATTAAGAATATTAACATAAAATTGCTCAGTAATCTCTAGGTCAATGACTGGAAACGCCAAATGAAATGGTCGCATGTGGCTAATCAAAGCGATGCAGTTAACTGTTTTTGTGGAGCCAACGGAGGGACTCGAACCCCCGACCGTCGGATTACAAATCCGAAGCACTACCAGCTGTGCTACGTTGGCGCAGACACGGCTAAACACCAATCATTAATAAAACAAACGGATGATTTAACATAATCTATAACAAAATGTGATGGGCAAATCAAAGAACGTGATTTGTTTGGAATGTCTATGGCCGAGGACATAGCGAACAGTTTTCTAAATGATTTCGCTAGAACAAAACAGGGCAATGATACCATATTTTCCTGTTGGGCACGCTATCAAGAAGCAGTAGCACAAGGTAATGACGCGGTAAATGGAACAATTGGTGCATTACTGGAAAATGATGGCAGTTTAGCAATAAATCAAACAGTTGATGAGTTCGTACGCAATTCGCCACCGATAGAAATTGCTGCCTATGCGCCATTGAAAGGATTACCAGAATTTCTTGACCTTGCAGTTACTCTTACTCTAGGGGATGCTCGTGAGGAATTAGAAAGTATAGGTGTATGTCACACTGCAACAGCGTCTCCGGGAGGCTCAGGCGCACTATACTTGGCTGCAGCAAATTATGCTGACAGAGGTAGTAAGGTTCTATTGAGAAATAGGCATTGGGGGCCTTATGATGGATTTTTAGCAGGATGTGGTCTTGGAATTGCGACATATCCTCTATTGAATGATTCATCCGGACTAGACCTTGAATCACTTAAATCAAGTCTTGATGAACTTTCTAAATCACAAAACAAGGTCATGTCATGGCTTAATGATCCTGCTCATAATCCTACAGGACTTTCACTTACTGGTCAAGAGAGAATGTCTGTTTTACAAGCATTTTCCAACGCAGCGATGGCTAATGAAGAGGTAGGTTTTACTTTGTTAATCGATGCTGCTTACCACTTGTATGCAAAGGAGCCACATGGTTGGGCGGAAACAATAACCGACGCTCTACATGACGGTCTAGAATGGCCAGCAAATCTATTGATTACATTTGCAATCTCTATTTCTAAATCTCATACTGTTTATGGCTTAAGAGCTGGAGCGTTAGTAACAATACATCCTGACCAATCAGTGGTTGATAGAATTACGACTGTAATGGGAGTTACCGGACGGCAAACCTGGTCAGCAAGTTCTAGATTAGCACAGTATTCTGTCGCTAAAATTCATTCTAACAGCGAATCAGGAAATGCATGGTCAGATGAGAAAAATCGTTTAACTGAACTTCTTAAAGAACGAAGAGAATTATTTATTGAATCTTGTAAAACATTTAACGTTCCAATCAATCCAACTCACGATGGATTTTTTGCATGGCTTGAACATGAAGATCCGCATTCGATTGTGGAATCTTGTGCGTCAGACCAAGTTTACCTAGTGCCGCTTAATGGGGGAGTTAGAATTGGCCTTTGTGCAATTCCTTTAGGCCAAATTGAAAGGGTAGCAAAATCACTGAGTAAAGCATTAGGCGAGTGATTTTGTATGTCCCGTAATCCTCGAGAAAATTTGATTCTTGGTGGATTTATTTGTATTGCTTTCGGGGCTTTTTTTACAGTTGCAGGAGTTTATACGCTTGCATCAACAGTTGGAGTACTTGGAATCGCACTTTTTGTATTTGGAATGAGTATAAAGAGCAACGTTGGACTCTCAAAAGAAGCAGTTAGAAACTGGCGACCTGCTGAGGGTCAACTTCCTGATGCTGGCAGGGTAATGTATCGAGTAGATGTTACAATTGACGAGCCGATAGAGTCAACAATTGTTTGTGGGCCATGCGGAGAACTTAGTGTGCATAAAGGCCCAAAACCACCTAGTTTTACCTGTCCACAATGCAATATTGAATTGTGGAATGACGAAGAAGAATAGAATCGCCATCTGCAGATAAAAATCAGCATAGAATTGATAGGAGTATCTTACCTCGAATGTTCATGGTGGCCGAAAATCTTGTCAATACTGAGCGCAGGATGCTCAAGGCCATGCTGGAAGATGCTAACAAAAATTGGACTTTAGGTGAAATTCTAGACAGCTGTGATTGGCATGACCAAGCTGTTGCAGTTGGAGCAGGACAAGGTCTTGCTAACAAGGGTTATGCTGAGGTAAGTGAGACTGTAAGCACCGAAGTTAGACTCGCACCTCAAGGAGAATCTGCAATGAATGAGGGGCTACTAGAGGCAAGGTTATGGCAATGGTTCAAATCTACTGACGAAGCAACAGTGGCCAATATGCAGCAATCATTTGAGAAACATGAAGCCGGACCAGGAATTGGTTTACTAAAAAAATTAGGCATCACAATGGAAACAGGAAAATTCACTTGTGCAAATGAAGCAATGGTAGAACAAACAATTTCAGCACGTGAGAAGTTTCTTTCAGACCTTCCAAGCAAGGTAAGTGATTTAGATGGACAATTACTAGACCAATTCAAAAGTCGACGCAATTTTATCGAATTGGTCGACAGTACTTCTAGAACTTGGAGTTTGACTAAATCTGGTTCACAAGTTAAGGTGAGTGATTTAGTTGAAACCACTATGGTTAACGAAATTACTCCAGAGTTATTGCAAAGTGATGCATGGAGAGATGTAGAGTTTAGATCATTCGATGTAACTCTAGAATCTGCAACACCAAGGACGGGGCGCAGTCATCCAATGCAATCATTGATTGAAAGGATTCGTCATATTTTCCTTGAAATGGGATTTTCTGAATTGGTTGAAGATTATGTTCAAACTGCAGGCTGGAATATGGATGCATTATTTATCCCCCAAGATCACCCTGCCAGGGAAATGCAAGACACCTTTTACCTCGATAATCCAAAAACGATGCCATTACCTGACGACATAATGGAGACCTGGTCAGACATTCATCGCACTGGTGGTGAAACAGGTTCAACTGGATGGGGAGGTGAGTTCTCTAAAGAAATCTCACAAAAGGGACTTCTAAGAACTCATACGACGGTAAATACGATTCAGTATCTCGCTGATAATCCAGAGAAAGCTTGCCGTATGTTTACTGTGGATAGAGTGTTCAGAAAAGAAGCGATTGACCGAACTCACCTACCTGAATTTCATCAAATTGAAGGAATAATTATGGAAGAAGGGGCTAATTTACAAATGCTAGTTACAACGCTCAAAACCTTCTATGAAAAGATGGGTTACCCGGAAGTTAGAGTTAGACCTGCCTATTTCCCATATACTGAACCGAGTTTGGAAATTGAGGTAAAATGGCGAGGCAAATGGCTTGAGTTAGGTGGTGCAGGAATTTTCCGTCCTGAAGTTACTGAACCTTTGGGCATCAAATATCCGGTATTAGCTTGGGGCATGGGTCTTGAGCGTTTGGCAATGTTAGTTCTTGGACTTGATGATATTAGACAATTGTATATTTCTGATTTGGAATGGTTAAGAAATCAACCTTTGATTTGAGACGAATTGCGGATTATTTGAATAATCATCAACTGTAGGGTCTATTATGGGGCTAACTGATACAATGGATTTTGGTGTTTTCACGCGCTCCGAAACGTGGAAAGCATTTGCTATTGCAGCAATCATGTTTGTTGCAATATCATTTGCGGCCTTGTCGATGTTTGATAGCATGGATGAAATTTTCCAGTCAGATGCAGACCCTGAACCTATTCCAAACATAGTTTTTGAATCATTAAATCGAACTGGAGTGGAATCTGAAATAGTGAATGAAACAGGCTGGTTTAGCACGAATGAATTGCGTGGTTCTATCGTGATTTTTGATATGATGGCTCATGATTGTAGTAATTGTCATGCAGTGCAATATCATCTGGAAGACAAAATGAATGAATGGCAAAATTTAGCAAATCAATCAAATAAATCATTGCACATTATCGCTTATGGTAGTTGGTATGCTGAAGATTTAGATTATCTAAATGAATCTGATAGCAAGTATACTGTTCCGCTTTATCCTACTGGAATGGGATATGAAAAATCGGCAATACTTGAAGATGGAGATATAACTGATCCAGTTCGATTATTTACTACCGCTGGTACAGGACAAATTCCTGTTGTAATGGTTATTGATGAAGAGGGTTACATCATTGAGAGACAGGCTACAGGTTCACCAACAGACAAGTGGAATTCATTTGATTCTGTTGTCGAGTTGGCAATTACTACTCCAGTTAGTGCAACAGAAGATTTGCGCATTGCTTGGGAAGAACCTTCGACATCTTATCTTGCAGTATTTGCTTTGGGAATGATTCTATCGATTTTAGTTTATTTCTCACCGTGTGCTTTCCCAGTCTTACCTGGTTTCATCTCCTACTATTTGTCACTGGGAGCGCGTGAAGACGAATTAATTGCCGATGGTAAGTTGAAGAGTAAAATGCCAAGTCCTGTTGTCATTGGTTCTTTATCTGGTTTTGGAATGTGGACATTTTTCTTATTCATTGGAATCATTGCAATTGTCATGGGTGAAGCATTTCAAAAATCTGGTCTTGTTCATTATATTGCCGTGTTTATTGCAATATTATTGATTATTCTTGGTTCAATGATGTTACTTGGAATAACCTCGCATGTTATGGGATTTGTCCAGAAATTTGTTGACAAATATAGTACTACTGAAGATGATGAGGTATTCACTCCACGTCGAAATATGTATCTTTATGGGATTGGCTATGCTGCTGCATCAATCGATTGTACAGCAGCAGCAGTCTTACCATTTGTGCTATATTTGGGAACTTTGGGAGGCAGTGCAATTACTCTTGGCATTGGGGGGTTAATGCTTGGTCTGCTAATCCTAATGATTACCGTTACAGTATTGGTAGGATTAGGCCGTCAAGTCATGATTAATTTCCTTAGAAGAGCGACTGGTATGATTAAGATGGTCGGGTCATGGATGATGATTATGGCAGGAATCAGTTTGACATTATATCTTACCAATAGAGAGGCAGTAAG
The DNA here is from genome assembly GCA_022451835.1 of Candidatus Poseidoniaceae archaeon. Lineage (GTDB taxonomy): Archaea > Thermoplasmatota > Poseidoniia > Poseidoniales > Poseidoniaceae > MGIIa-L1. Next base: position 6,002 of record JAKUNX010000028.1, on the reverse strand, counting down.
TGCGGTCTTTGGTTGATTAAAGCGATTCAAAACTCGCAACAGAATCATCACTATGGCATTCTTCAAGTGATGGTAATATCCAAAATTTCCATGCCACTAATCCAACAATAATTCCTGTCAAAGCATCCCAAACAAAATGCTGCTTAGTAGTCATGACAGAAATAGTCAACATTATCCAAGCAAACCATAGTATTCTAATATACCACTTGGTATTTTCACTTTTGTACCATCTACTTACCGCTAATACAGCGAGTAGGCTCTGCACTATGTGAAGTGAAGGCCAAGCATTCCATTCAGTGTCAACTGCATGAAGGTGATCATACCAGGATTGCCAAATACCAAGTTCAGTTTCAAAGACGCTTTTACGAATATCTACCTCAACTGGCAGTAGTATAAAAATAGCAAAAATCATCCATGTTAGCATCAATAAAGTTTGATGAAAAATAATATTTTCTCGCTGAGTTTTTTCATTTTTCATGCCTAGTAATGCTGCCATTGGGTAGTAAAAGTACAGAGTAGAGTAAGGAACAATCATCCAAGGAATGACGGGTATCCAACTATCTAATCCAGTAGCAGGATCAAAAGCTTGCCAATCGCGCCAATTAGCAAACTGATTTGTCAATAAATAACCTAAACCGGCTCCAAAAATTATTGCTAAAATCAAGGCAATAGGGAGGCGGTATCCAAAAACTGAGGCCTTATTTTGCCAATCGCTACTCCATATTCGCCATGGCTTAGAGCCCCACTTGAGAGACATGATTGAGCCTACTTAGGATGATTAATTAACAATCTGCCGATTTACAGAGTTATTCCACAATGAGGACATGCATTCCAGCCCACCATCACAGGCTTTGAACAACTGTTGCATAAGTACTCATTTTGTTTTTCAACATCCCCTCCAGATCCATCAACCGCCTTTTGAGCAGTCTGTTGACGAAGGAATTCTTGCATTACTTCTGGAGTTAGTGCATCATTTTGCGCTGCCATTTCCATCATTTTCACTTGCAATTCGTTCTGTTTATCCATACGTTGGTTTTGGTGTTCTTGGGTTTGTGCAATTCGTTCGCGCTTTTTAGCTTGCACCTGTTCGAATAACGCCATAGCTTGTTCAGTTTGGTGCGAAGATTCTTTCATTCTGAGGTTTAATTGACCCTCGTCACGTTTCAATTCTGCTTCCCACTGTGCTTCTTGCTTACGCAATTCTTTCAACTCGCTTTGTAGTTCTACGGACACTTTTCCTGCTGCTTCAGCCTTGGCGACATTTACCTCGCACTCGATTCTTCGAAGTGTAGCGGCTTCTCTAATGGCAATTCTTTCCATCAAGGCTTCAGCATGTGCGCCTTCTGTATTAGTAGCTGCTGCAAGTTGTGATTGTAACTCAGATATCTTTTCATTATCAGTTTGATTTGAGGTAATAAATGCCTTTAACATGGTAAATCCTAATGTCGATAGAGTTGCTCTAAGTTCAACTTCTGCGCGCATTTCAAACTTTTCTTGGAAAGCAGCACTTCGTAACATAGAATCATTTTCACATTCCGCTAATGAAGGGTTAATTACTCGCATCATGAGTTCATTGTGTAATACTTCGGCAAGCCTTTTTCTATCTAGCATCGGAGCACTATTGGCAAACATATTGATCAGTTTAGGTATATCATCAGTACGTAATTGTACTCGTATATTAGCAAAACCTGTTACAACACTACCATTTGGCAGATTACCGGAAAACGGTACTGATATGTCTGCAGGGCCAGTCATTGCAAATAACAATCTTCGATCTTTTGCAGTAATACCCATCATGTCACCAATGAATCTGTTAAATCCACCAGCAACATTGCCAACAACTTTCTCAGTTAGAATATCGCCGATTCTCCCATCAACAATAAACACACATGCTTCATTTGGTTTGAGCACAACTTCTTGTGCTTTCCATGTATTCAAATTATTCGCATCGATTAGCTTTGCTAAAATGTTCGGATTATCACGCCATCTAAATCTATTACTCATATTCACACCTACTTTGTTTTCTGCCTAAGTCCACCCAGGATTTTATTTCTTGAATTGAAAAATCCTTGACAACTTGTCACCATTTGTTGACATTGTTGCATCAAATTCATAACCTCTTCATCTCCTTTACTGGTATTGAATGCATGCTCGGCACTATTTGCAATATTGATTGCTTTAGTTACCATTTCTATTACATCGTGGTCGTGTTTGATTAGACTCTTCAAATCTGAAACTTTTACTGACCTTGAGCCAGAGAAAAATGCATGATTCATTCCAGATACTGACTTGTCTACATCCTCAATCAGAGAATCAATTTCACTATTTGCTAATTTAGCAATTCTAGCAATTTCCATTTTATCTCTCTTGAATGCAATGTCTTGTATGTTTGAAAGATGGTTACGTGCTCTTGTTCCAGCACGTTTAATTTCGTCACGAATTAGTTTATCTGCCTCTCTTCGCTTACCTTTTGTATATCCTTCATAACTAGAAAGTACAAATTGTATTCCCCTTATGTAAGGTAATACTTCAATGGGTACAGCCGGCATCTCACTCATGTATACTTTGTACATGCTCGTTATTATTGCTTGCGTTATTTGGCGTACATATTTCATCCCAATTCAATATTCTATCTGAAATAATTGATGCTTCCTCAATATCATGTGAAACATGTATTGCTGCCACACCTTTTACCTTCAGTATTTCTTTTACTTCATTTGCCAATTTCCTTCGTGAATCAAGATCAAGAGATGAGAACGGTTCATCTAATAGCAATAACATGGGTTCTGCTAATAATGCTCTTGCTAACACAACTCTTTGTGCTTCTCCTCCTGATAAAGTGGTAACTTTCCGCTCAGCATAACCTGATAAATTAACTAATTCAAGAGAACTTTCAATGATTGCTATTTTCTCTTGTTTTGATATTTTTTTATTTACTCCAAGAAGAATATTTTTACCCACATTCAAATGAGGATATAGCACGGGTTTTTGGAAAATAAATCCAATATTACCTGTACTTTTTTCATCGAATATAATCTCATTGTCATTTACGCTTTCAAGACCAGAAATCATGCGCAATAGGGTAGTTTTACCGCATCCACTAGCACCTAATAACGATACAATTTCCCCTTTTGAAATTGATAATTCTAAGTTTGAAAAAATAGTCTTATCTCCAAAATCCTTTTTGCCAATTTCAATCTTTACAATAACTTCATCATTCATCAAAAACCACTTCCTTCCTCACTATGCCGAAATCTTTCTGCAATCAAAAATAGGATAAATGTCAGTATCATTAGGGAAGTTGCTGCTGCCATGGCCATTGGTTGAATTAATGGATCAAACTTTGGTTGTCCCATTAGTTGGTCAACCAATACCGACAAACTATCCCACGAACCAGACCTTACCAATATCCATGAAGCTCCAAACTCACCAAGTGAAAATGCCATAGTCAAGGCACCAGAAACTACTATTGGGGCTCTAAGCAATGCGATTCTAGCATGCCACCATGCTCTAATTGGTGAAAGTCCGAGTAGTTGCGCTTGTTCAAGATACTCTGGTTCTAGTGACCGTATGGCAGGTAACATAATTCTTATCACAAACGGAGTTGTAATGATTATATGAGGTACAGCAGGGATGAGAATCCAAGAAAATAATGAAGGCGCCCATTTTAGTAAACCAATAAGAATTCCAAGTCCTATCATAACAGCAGATAATGCAAGAGGAACCATTGTTAAGAATTCAACTAGTTTTGCAATATTGTGATTATTTTCTTTCTCCAAACGTGCAATACAGGATGAAATGATGTAGCCAACCGGGAGTGCAACTGCGAGTGTGATTAGACAGTATATCAGCGAATTATATAGGGCATCGGGTATTGCAGTTGACGAGTAATTTCCTTGCCATGCTTCTTTCCATGCGAGTGTTGAAAAATAATATTCTTGGTCTGTAGTGTTTCTAATTCTTAGCGATGAAATTCCAACAAGCAACAATGGTAGTAAAGCATAGATTACAGCAGAAGTTAACGTTATTTTTGCCATCTTAGTAGGGTAAGGTTTGCTAACTGCTAGAGAATTTTCGGTAACTATTGAATGTATCATGGAGTGTTTTTTCTGAATTCTGGCAGTTATAATAATCGCTAATGAAAGAATCAATAGTTGAACAATTGAAGTAGCAAGGACGATCTCACTAGTGTCAATTCTGTAGCCATAAATTCCTGCAGAACCTCCTGATTTTGCCATCAAGGTTTCAAGATTATCTTGGTTAGGAGTTAGCCACTTGATTAGGGCAAATGAACTGAATGAAAATATGAAACATAAGCATGCAGAACACATAGCAGCAGGCCATAATATTGGTAGCCACAAATTTTTGAAACGTCTAAATGCTGTCTTGCCAGCTGGTAAAAATCTAATTTGCTCTTCCCATGAATTGTTCATGGTTGACAAAGTTGGCTCGATGAATCGCATTACAAGTGATAGATTAAACCAGACATGGGCAGCAATTAAGGCAATAAAATGACCAGGATTTATCCAGCCAGTATAATGTGCAATATCACCAATAATGCCAGTTTCCAATCGTAAATCAATACCAATTGTATCTAATATTCCTCCTGGATCAATCAGCATCAAAAAACCCATTGCTACTACTATTGAAGGTGTGACAAACGGTACCGATAGTAAGGCTCTAATAATTCTAATATTTTTCCAACGGTATTTTCCCAAATACCATGCTACTGGTAGGCCAATTAATAATGTGAAGACAGTTGAGATTGTGGCTTCTAATAGCGTAAATTTCAACGCTCTTAATGTGTCATCATCAGAAAAAAAATTGCTTAATGCTTGAAGGATGGATAAATCAGTAACCGAGGTTAGACGATGAATTGCATAAATTAGTGGAACTATGGTAAGTGTACAAAAGCCAATTATTGTAATCCATTGAATAGGAATGACCCACTTGAGGTGCTGATTTCTACTCAGCAGGAAATCACCTCAATCTGTTGCACTTTGCCAATTATCCAACCATGACGACATTTCCTGGTTTATTCTAGAAATTTCTATATCGCTATTTTCTTCAGGAATATCCGAATGGTATCTGTATCCATCAGTCTCTGGTAGTGATTGGTTATTCAAAACAGAATACATTAGATTATTTTCCGGCATATTAGAATTAACCTCAGGACTCAACAGGTAATCAATAAATGCTTCAGCAGCATCAATATCGTTAGCACCGTTAATTATTCCAGTATACTCTATTTGTTGAAATGTGGTTTTTGGAATGGTGATAGATGTGGAATGTGTATAATTTCCAGCATAGAATGCTTCAACACCCGGCGATTGACAGTAGGATACGGTTAAGTGAGCATCACCGATATAACCACTAGTGTATTCACCATAGCCTCCTGTATAATGAGTCTCATAAGATTCAGTCCATCCAGAAGTAAATATTGCATCATTTTCTTTGATCGCTTTCCACCAGTCAAAAGCATCAGTGTCAGCATCATCATCATTTTCAAAATAATCGATAGTAGCTACTAGGAAGGCACGTCCAGGAGAGGAAGTGATGGGTGAGGGGAATGTCATATTTCCACGCCACTCTTCCGAAGTTAAATCCCAAAGCGAAGTTGGAATTGAGATATTTTCACCGTCAACAAATCTCTCATCATAATTTAAGCAGACAGGGCCCATGTCGAATGGAATAGCAAAAGATCCACTGTATGATTCCAAGGCTTGTGGTGAGATATTGTTGTAATTCTGATTATTTTTGAATGAGGTTTCAGTGAGTAGGTTATTTTCTAGCGCAGTTTGTAGATAGGTATTGTCTAGACCAATCATCAAATCTGCTTGTGGACTATCTTTAGTTAGCATCATCTTGTCTAAGATTCCTCCGGAATCATCTTCCTTGATGAAATTTACACAATATCCGGTTGTTTCAGTGAATTCATCGACCATCTCATCACTAAGTGCTAAAATATCGTATGTTAGTATGTCTAAAGTTCCATCAGCACA
>JAKUNX010000027.1 GCA_022451835.1 Candidatus Poseidoniaceae archaeon | reverse complement strand
TCAGAGTCCTCACAGTGGGAGGGTTGGAACGTGAATGCATCTGCACCGTTATTTGGACCCCAGCCTAATTCTGTGTCTGAGTAAACATCAAGGTCACTGTCAGGACAGCCTTTTCTGTCATATTGTGAAGTTCCCGGAGTAAGGTCGCACGCATCTTCAGAATCAATATATCCGTCCTCATCAGTATCACGTTGAGCAGTATCAATAGTTGCTAGTAAATCATATCTAATTTCGTCGTTACAATTGCTGTCTCGACCTTTTACCTTGATGTATACTTGGCCCTCTGTATTGAGACTAACTGTGTATGAAACATCTGGGTCATCATCAGTTACGTATGTGCTACCAATCTCTGAGCCGTCAGCCCTGTGGATTGAAACATCTCCTTCCCATCCATCTCCCCAAAAACACAACCAATCTTGGTTGTTCAGAGGCTTGCCTTGAAATGAAATAGTAATTACATCACCTTTGTAGCCATTCACTTTCCACCAATCTGTTTGATCAACTGGTGAACAACCGTCTGTATAGCAGACTTTCTCAGAGGTTTGAGTATTAGGAGTTAAGGTAGTAGCGCTCTGTATATTGTCATCTGCTGATGAGGTTGGAATAAATGTCATCAACAACGCGACCAGAGCCACGACCATGAATCGCTGCGCGACCATGTTGCCCAATCTGCATATCATCTATGAATTAGCCGCCTAATGAATAGCAATATAATTCGACGATTTCGTCGAACAAATTACCTACAATATGTAGTTCTCATTCAACTTATTGAACCCATGGTAGCAACGACGAAAAAATTGCTTAGTACAGCAATTAATGCGATTATCTCAATAACTATCATTTTGTTATTTTTTCTCAATTTATCTGTTACTGCGATGATTAAACCAATAATTGCTATTGGAGTTCCAATCATAATTAGCAAAACCATTACTCCAACATTTGATGTGCCGAAAGGTAAACCTAAAGCAAATATTCCAAAAAAGTAGTAATGAAAACATAAAATCATACCAATGGATGCAATTCTCCAGCCTTTTCTATTAGGTATAATGTTGTCAACATTAATGGTTTGGTCGCACTGTGGACATCTAACAATTTTGGCGCCCCCAGGAAATCGGAGAAATTTAGAGCATTCCGGGCACTCAATAATCATAACAACAAATTATGTACATAGTTTGAATATTTATTTCTCTCGCTAGCCAAACTGTAATTGTATCGCTTATTGAGTGATTTATTTTTCCACTAGGAACTTTTCGAGTGATTATTTAGAATCGATTGATAAATCTGTAAGAAATCATTAGCATTGTGTTCGTAAGTATATTTCGACAAAACCAATTTTCTTCCTGCTTCCGCTTTCATTGATCTTCCTTGTGCATCTGACAGCATGTTGTTTACCGTTTTTGCTAAATCTTGTGAATTACCACTTTCAAATAAGCCACCTACCGTATCATCAACCATTTCTGTTAGTGGCGCCATGTCTACCGTTACAACTGGAGTGCCGCTTGACATAGATTCTAACGGAATAAGACCTTGTCCCTCATAATATGATGGATAAACCACCAGATCAGCGCTTCGAAAATGCTGTGCTAAGTCATCAAATGACATACCACTCTCGATGAAAACTGAGTCGCTGATTGAGAGTTTTTTGGCCTCTTTCATTAGTTTACTTTTCATGTGCCCACGTCCGATTATTACCAATTTTGCATCGGGATGCTTCGCTAAAATATTCGGCATAGCTCGAAGCAAGGTCATATATCCTTTCCTTGCTACAAGTCTTCCAACTGCAAGTAACATTGGTGTATCTGTACTTGACTTATGACTGAGGGCTTTTTCGTCATCACAATTATATTGATGTCTGATTTTTTCATGAGCAAGTTGCTCTTCTTCATCATCCATATTTGCTGGACGAAATACCTTGTGATCACAACCCCAAAGGATTACCTTAGCATTGTACTGTTTTTCTGGAGCATACCATTCTGCAAATTCTTTCAGCGTTGATTGAGAGTTCGCAACACTAATTGAAGTATTCAATAATCCAGCCTTCTCGTATCTTGAATACCATTTTGCAGTTAATCTAATCGCAAGATCATTTGGATTTAGCCAAGTAGCAGACTCTCCCGCTTTAGCGGCACGAATTACACCTTGTTTTTCTCCCAACCAAGAACCATGTAAAGAACAACAAACAGGAGCAATATTTTGTTCCATAAATTTGAATTCCTTAGAAGTAAATGAGGCCAGAGGAAGATGAACATGGATAACATCGAAAGGTTCGGCTTGATGTAATCTTTTTAGCACTTTTAATGCATTCTTTGCGTACGAACGTGTAAATTTCATTGGCAACTTAAGCCACGGCACTTCAACTATTGAAACTCCTGATTGTGCTGGAGCAATTCCATTATGAGAGCGAGTAATGATTGTCACTTCATGCCCAAATGATGCAAGATGACCTGCTAGATGAAACACTACAGAGACAATACCTCCCCATCTTGGAGGGTATTCTCCGGCTATCATTGCAATGTGCATCAAGTCGGCGATGGGTGCTTTGCGTTTGAATTTTAACCACTTATGGCTACAAAAATTGATGAATTATTCATCCAATGACTTCAAAACAGAAAATCTTCACGCATAACTATGGGGGATAAACTTCCAGTAACCGTTACGGTAATACTCCCAACAAGAAATGAGGAAGAAGCAATAGAGCCAACTATTGACTCAATCCCAACCGGATGGTGTAAGAAACTGGAAATTTTGATTGTCGATGGCAACTCTTCTGATAAGACAAGGGAACTTGCTTTGAAGAAGGGTGCTAGAGTTCACTTGGAAGACCGCCGTGGTTATGGCAGAGCATATCGTACCGGATTTGATATTGCTAGCAACGATATTATTGTCACTATGGATGCTGATTGTACATATCCTGCTGAGTTAATTCCAAAATTAGTCAAAAAATTACTTGATGATGATTTACAGTTCATTACCTGTGACCGTTTATCTCTTGCCGAAGATGGGTCGATGTCTGGACTTCACGGTTTTGGAAATTGGGCATTATCTTTCACTGCAAGATTACTATTTGGCTATGGCATAAAAGATTCTCAATCCGGTATGTGGGTATTTAGAAAATCGATTTTTGACAATCCAAAAATACGACCTACAAATGATGGTATGCCATTATCAGAAGAGATCAAAATTCTGGCACGAAAGCACATTGGCAAGTCAAAAGCCATCGAAATCTCAGTGCCATATCGTCCAAGAGTTGGTGATGCTGAGATTCACACATGGGGAGACGGTTGGAAAAATTTCAAGTTTTTATTTGCTAAACGCATAGGGCTCAATCGCACTCGAACTCCGTGGGGTTCAAGAGATTCTAATCCAGATTCAACAAACAAGAATTTGCCTGAACAATAATCAGTTCAGACCTTCTTCTTGCTCAAGTTGCGACCACACCTCATTCACAACTTCGTTTGAACTTTCTACCGCTCCACCCTCTAATTCAATCGGTTTTTCATCAGCAGAGGGTTTGCTAAAAGCATTCCACGATTCAATAAGTTCATCCTCGAATTTAGCCTTTCTCATTCTTGCTACAACTAAACTGACTAGTGTCAATACAACAATAATTGCACCACCACCAACGATAAATGGTAAATTTGTACTTGCTTGCTCAGCATCACTCACTATGATAGTTCGAGAAATTTGACTAATTGTTGCAGAATCTCCAGAACCGTCTGTTGCAGTAATCTTCAGACTTGGTCTTCCTGATTTTTCAGGATTAACTTCTACAGAACCTTCCCAGACATTATCACCATCAAGGTCCTGTAAATCAAAGTTCCATACTTGAATACCATGAATGATGGTTCCTTTGACATCTTGAGTCGTACCATCTGGGTCCGACAATATGACACTAACTTCGATTGTCGTTACAAGGCCAGTGGTCAGTTCAGTAGGCGTTACGACCAATGAGTTTGCATCCAGTAATGGATCGGTATTTTCTACCCTAATATTTCTAGTTGCCACCTCAGTATTTTGCAAGCTATCTCTAACGGTTAGTTGAACTAGGTATTCTCCCGGTTGTAATGAAATTTGTTCAGTACTAGCACTTGATGTAAGAACTGTAATGCCGGTTGATTTATCGATAACTTCCCATTCACGATATACAATATCAAAGTCAGCGTCAATCGATTCTTCATCCAATATTATCTCTGATCCACCGTTATATGACTGTCCTTCAGCAGGAGTGACTATTATTGCATTTGGTTGTGATGGGATAACTATCAAACTAATCTCGTAAATTCGCTGCATGCCATCAGAATCGGTCAAGATGATAGAAATCTCATGAGAACCTGCTTGAAGTTGTGAGATATGAGTAATACTTGGGTCTACATCTTCGAGAATCGCTTCACTCTGCAAATTTGTTAATATTGACATCGTGAAATCATCACCATCGTAATCTACAGACTCCATTGCATTCCAAAATATATACTCTGATGATTGGTATGTTAGTGATGTATCTGGTGTTGCTAGTGATAAAACAGGAGCTGACTTCGACACCTCTACTGTTGTAGTGTCAAATACTGGAGGATTTATACCATCATCGATTTCTAAAGTTAGAGTATGTAGGCCAGTGCTTAATCGAGCACTGTGGTAAAGCCCTTCTTGATTGGTAGAAGATAATCTACCATCTAAATCACTGGTCCATGAGACTTGTAAATACTCTGAACCTTGAGCAGGTTCATTACTTGCACAGTGCCAAAAACCAATTGCATTAAATGAGGAGCAAACAGAATCAAAATCTCCAGAACCGTTAGCTGAAAGTATTACCAATTCAGAGGAATCATAACTATCAGCCAATGTTGGAGATTTAATATCTGCAAGTGGAGCGGAATTCAAAACTGAAATCAATACTGATGAAACTTTGTAGGTCTCAACATGTTCTGGAGCGTTATCGGTAACTCGCATTTCAATAGTGTGAACACCTCTTGATAGATGGCCTTGCCATACATTACCTGAAGGCTGATCAGACCATTGTAATACTCCATCAAGACTAGAATGATATTCAATTTCCAAATTATCGCCTTCAGGATCTACGGTCTGTGAACCATCTAAAGTAACCACATTTTCGCTATAGTTCTCTGATCTAATAATTTCAAAGATTGGTTCTGGAATTTCATTGAACAGAATAGTATCATAAGTCAACACTACAGGAGGATTCACCCCGTCATCAACATTGATTGATAATGAAAATGTATCTGTAGGGGGTGCAGGATTATTTGCTGTTGAGGTAAGTGGGAAGGTGTATTCAATTAAATCATCACAAGACTGTTGCGACATGGTTTGGTCAGGATATGTAAGGCCATATGATGTACTAATCCAGCAATTCAATTGGTCTCCTTCTGGATCAAATGTACCAGTTAGGTTAACTATTAATGTGCCAGTTTTTGGTAAAGTCAGTTCGTTAAATGTGTTTAACTCGGGAGTGAATTCGACAAATAAAACTGGGATTAAATTAGATAATTCTATACTTCTAATTTGCTGTACACAGTTGTTCTTATCATCACATAATTTAGCAGTAATTTGGTGAATACCGTCACTTAATGATTGTGAACTAGAACCTTGATTTACTACAAATGCTTCTTGATTTCCAATCACTCCATCAATCGAAGAAGTCCACTCCCAAATCAATGCATCGTCATCTAAATCCCATGAGCGGGAGGCATTGAATTCTACTTCAGAAGCACTTGGGAATACACTTGAATCCTCAGGGTCATCCCAATACAAGAACGGCGGTTGGTTATCTAATGGCAATATGCAATACACAATTTTGTTTTCATCTAATTGAACTGAACTGCTATTTGATTTTCCATCATAGGAACAAGAAATTGTTACAGTTGATACTGTTGATGGCCCTAAATTGGTCCATCTTTGACCAATGAAATCCGGGAATGTAACAAAACCAATCTGATTGGTATTTTGTTGAGCATTTGGCTCATATTGGTCAAAACTAATCTGAACTGGGGCGTCCGGTACGCCGTTTGAGTTATTATTTTGCACCCAAACAGAGATATCCCATGCAACATCAATTTCCCCTGAGGGAGCAATAATCGCAGATGATAACGCTATTTGGTTTGGTTGATGTAGATGTAATTTTGAAAATGAATCCAAATTGATTACAGTAGATTGTGTAAGATCAGTCAATCTACTCCAATTTACTTGACTATTCTGCAAAGTAATCGAACCAGTACATTGTGGAGTGATCACATTATCAATACCACTAATTTGGCTATGTTCTGTTAACAACAAACAAGTTGTTCCTGACAGTTGTGCACGACTCAGAGAAGACGGGTAATTTCCATTATTATTCCCATTCCAAATCAATCCAGTATGGTTGCCTTCCATAGAAATCAAATCTATATTTGCAGCAGCTTGATTGATGTTTAATGCAGGTCCTGAGTCTGTTCCTTGACGTTCAGTTTTAACAACTACATTATGCATATTAACTTGGCCTCCTTGTTGTCCAAGCGTCAAACCACTGTTATCTATCGAAATAGGATCGTAAGCTGGTGCATTATCTTCTACAGTTAGATGATTAAGCCATAAGTCTACAGAATCTTTGACCATTACCCCAATTCCTGCTGAATAAGACACAGTACAATGATTACACGTTACATCGCCAGAATTAGTTTCTATATCGTTTGACTTTTCAAATACTAACCCGGCTTGTTCCACATCAGTTAAGCCAAGGTTGCCGTTACCAATTGCTGTTAAATTTGACAATGTAACATAACGAGAATCATACACATGAGCGCCTGATTGGCCATTGTCAGTTAGATGAAGGTCGTCAACAATCAAAGTTGATGATTCGATAAACAGGCCATCTTCTGAGTTATTGTGTAGGAACCAGTTTGACCCTTGCATAGCCCCTCCTGAAGTTGCCGAAACACCAGGCCCTGGAGAACCACTAATCTCTAAGCCATCGAAAGTCGGGGCAAAAAACGATGACCTAATAGCTAAGCCTGCTTCATGAGCACCTTGTCCAGGGTCGCCCGAGTTAACTATCGTTAAATTCCTAAAAGTAGTGGATGAATCAACGAAATAAAGTCTCAACCCAACTGTGGTTGAATTTTCAATCAACGTATTCTCGAACCATGCACCAGTGGCATTCACTTCAATTGCTGCAAAACCAATTCCAGCTGTTTTTGCGTTAGGTCCACCTGTACCTAGAACTGTAGTATTGGTGAAATCTGCTGTTTCATAATTAGTGAAATTTGTGTGGTTGGCTTTATCGACATATATCCCTCTATACATTGAATTAGTAACCACACAATCACGAACTACAGCTCTTGTGTAGCCACCATCATCGATATGACGAATCAAGATCCCATAATCAGATTTATCCACTGCAACATTGGTGATTAATGGGCGACTATCCTCTACCCATACACCTGCAGAAATTGCTAAAGCACCCTCGGCTGTAATATTATCAATCGTTATTTGACGATAAATTCCACCCGAATCTCCCCAAATATTGAGTCCCCTAATTGTTGCGTCAGAAAGTACAGCACGTTCAACGATTGGCGAGGATCCTGCACCGACTGAAAGTCCAATTCCATACCTCCAATCTGCATAAGTAAATCCGCGACCAGCTTGATCTACAAGTAAATCATTGATAGTTGGATTAGCACTGGAGAATAAATCAACTCCAACCCTTGAAGGGTTAATTATTGAAATATTGTTGAGAGTTGGATTTGAGCCATAGATGGTAATTCCGTACATTGAACTCTGGATAGATAAATTATCAATTACTGAACCTCTACCATATGATGACTGATTAAACTGTATACCGTAATGCAAACCAGTATTTACTTGAGAAATTGTAACAGGGCATGCGATATCTCCCTCAATTGACAAACGTCCTTCGACAAAGATTCGCGCTTCGATCGGTAATTTAACTAATGTACAAGGAGCAATAATCAATTCATCAGTAACGTTAACAGTATATGATTCTGTTAATTCAACAACGCCACTCCATGTGGTTTGTGCCCGTGCTGAGGTTGAACTTTCAAAATCCATGGACAAGTCTGTACTTTCATTTGTTGACAGATTGGTCAAAGGCATTGATAGCATAATTACTAACATTAGCAAACAGGGAAAATATGACCTACCTCCCTTATCCATAGATGCTCCTTGCCTCATTACGCTTTTGAATAGTTCGTCTAAATGGGTAAAATTAGTAATGTCATTCTCACAGTAAGCAATAAGAAACTAGGGCTATTGGCAAGGTCATGCCTGAGGCCTTTGTATTGTTCAAGACATTGCCAGCAAGAGAACGCGATGTGTATCAAACACTGAGTAATCATGAATCAGTAGTAGAAGTTCATGCTTTGTATGGCGAGTACGATTTATTGGTTAGATTAAGTTCAGAAAACTCAGCATCACTTTCTGGAATGTTGATGAGTGATTTTAGACAAATTGATGGTGTAAAAGACACTCAAACAATGATAGCGGTAGAATATTAGGTGAGATTATGGCAATTGGATTCGTTTTGATAACTACTGAACCTGGTCAAGAGAAAATGGTTAGAGGTAGACTTGAGGAGATTGAATTAGTAACCTCCGGATGGATGTTGTTTGGTGAATATGACTTGATTGCAAGGGTACAAGCAGATAATGAATATGATTTGACTCGTTGTATCGTTGAGGAAATAAGACCTATGGAAGGTATTGTAGATACAAAAACCTTGATTGGAGCAGAACTCTAAACTTGAGTATGAAATTTACTTTCTAATTCTGCAGCAACATTACCACATCCAGCTTCCCTAAATTTCATCAAAGATTCCCTTAGAGAGGATTTGCTTGATGATGAAAAAATCTTCGAATGAACTAGCCACCATCTTGCCGAATATCTGATCGATGTGTTGCTACGAGTAAAATTATCAGGCTTAGTTAGTTGATTAAAACGGGTTTTAGCCGCTTCAATGTTATCAGCTAATAGCACCTCAACAAACCTCAATTTTAACGACTCAGCCATCAATAAGTTGTCGATTTGTTGACAATTTGCCTCGACAAAGTTTGTCACTTGCTCAAGCGTTTTTGTCCCAAAAAGGTACTCTGCAATCGCCTCTTTGGTCTGCAAATGAATAATTATAGAATCGTCAATAGAGCCGATGTTGCTCAATGATTCAATGATTTCTAACCCTGTTGCAAAATTATTATTTGCAATTGCAATTGAATGCTTTATCAGCGATATAGCGACAATGATTGATTGCCTTTCTTGACCTATTTCCTTCAACTCGATTTGTTTGAGATAATTTTCGATTTTTTGCTCAACCTTCTTTGAAACTGGTGATGACGGCAATCTATCTTCCAAGGTTTGACTTGCGACTAGAATAAGTGTGCGGGCTTTTTCCAAGGGAGTTTGGTTTTGCAATACATCGTCTAACATTTGCTCACAATCTTCAGTTCTACCTTCTATTTGAGCCAATACAAATTGCATCTCAAGCAATTCATCGCCATTTAGATGATCAAGATTTTTGCGGATAATTGCGGGCTCAAACCGTTGTTGAGCAATTTTTGACTCAATATACACCAAGTTCTTCTCAGGTCCATTGTGATAAATTGAATCACTAACAACTGTTGCTAAGGCAGCAGTGTCAAAATCCTCTAAGCGATAAATTTGCTCAGATAATTGGCTGATGAAATTTGACGTATTGGAGCGTGAAAGGTGATAGAAATAATTCTCTTTAGCCCCCTTTGATTCTTGAATAAGCCAATGTGCAGCCAACGTTTCGTGAATCGCTTTTCTCTCATCTTCAGACATGTTAGAGCGTGAAACATTACGAATAAGGTATTGTAATTCAAAGAAACGGTCGCCATCCCATCTAACCAAATTTTGTTCGTCAAAGAAATCTATTTCTTCTGCAATGATTGAATTTTTTGCCTCAATCATTACCGGCTCAAGAGAAAGATTTGAGATCATGACCTTTTGCTGCTTTGATAGCCCATTTAACACAACATTTTCCACATATTCAATTACATTTGAAGATGATTCGGGTACATTGTATTCCGGTTGGTATAATTTTAGAGCTAATGGGTGATTGCCTAAACTTTTGGCTATGTTTTCACGGTTTGATTTGTCGGTATGTTCTCCTAACATAGCACAACATGAAGTCAAATCTAAAGCATCCAATTTGAAGTTAGAAAGGTCTTGGAATGATCCAGATGATTCTCTTGAAATTAGAATTAATCTAACTTTTGAAATATCACATAACTTTCCAACCAATTCCTGCAGTGAATCAATATGTCTTTGGCTCACTAAGTTAATATCATCAATCACTAATATGTCTTCACTGTTTTGTAATTTCAAACAAATTGAATCAATATCACTAGGGAATAATTCATCAAGATACCAACTAGAAGTAATCGTATTATAATCTGAAAATTGGTCTGCTACTGCCCATCTAACAGTGTTTTTTTGGGCTAATTCTTGACACAGGCTTAGCACAAATGCAGATTTGCCTATCCCTGGCATTCCACTGACCAATAATGATTTTTCATTCAATATTTCCAAGCACTTTTCTCGCTCTTTTTTACGACCAAAAATCTCGTCGATTATCGGTGGATTGCCCACAATTTCAAATGTGGTTCGGTGTTTAGAGAAATCAACGTCATTTTCCTCTAAATGTGCTCTACCTTTTGGAGTAATGTGGTAAATTTGTCTACGCCTACTACCGCCACCAACAACATGTGCCATACGTTTGAAAATTAGTTCCGAACGCTCTAATTTAGAAAGTGGAAGGTTTAGTGCTGAGCGTACCACTCCTAGCCCTTCAGCAATTCCTGGCAATGAGACCTCTCGAGTCACATCCCAAGATGTTTCCAAACTCTCCGGGTGCTTGTTCAGCCAAGCAAGTATCCGAAGTTGGGCTTTCGAAACCATGTTTCCCAATTAGGCGAGGTAATGTTAGTTATCAATTGAATTGACAATTGTTTAACAAAAAACCGATGGTTGACCTTTTGAGTACTGACCTAAAGGCCAAAGCATGCCCGTTAGGTTTGAGTCGGTCAGTCTGCCGAAAAAACCTGGTGTTTATCTATTCAAAACCAAGCAGAAAAGAGTGTTATATGTTGGTAAAGCAACCAAATTAAATGACAGAATTAGATCTTATTTTTCCAGCAATCCAGACCGCGCAATGATTCCTGATTTAATTGAACGTGCTGATGACATAGAATGTATCGTAACAGCCTCGCCACATGAAGCACTAATCCTAGAAAGACAGTTGATTCGAGAGCATAAACCAAGATATAACTCAAGGCTCAAAGACGATAAATCATATCCATATTTAGCGTTAAGTACTGATGAATTACCAAGAATACTTTACACAAGGAGGCCGCCTAAAGATGCAGATATATGGGGGCCATTTCCTAATGCTGGTGCGGCAAAACAAGTGATGAAACTATTGAGGAGAGAATTTGGCTTAAGAGACGACAAAAATAACATTCCATTCGGTTATGTAGATTCAGGTTCAGATGATGATTATCGCCAACGCATTATTGCTGTAAAACAAATTCTGAATGGTAATGCTAGCAAGTTGATTGAAGATTTAACTGTAAAAATGGATTCGCATTCAGAAAAATTAGAATATGAAAAAGCCGGACGTAATAGAGATTTAATCAAAGCTATTAGAACTACAACAAGTCAGCACATCGTCTCTAGCAAAGTGTATCGAGATTGTGATACAATTGGCTTTGCCAGTGAAGGAGATCTTGCAGCAATTGTTGTCCTTCATGCCGATGACGGCATAGTCAAAGGTCAAGAATCATGGCAAATGATTCATCGTGGAGATATTGGTGAGACAATTTCAATGTTTATCGCCGAACATTATGCAAATCGGTGCCCACCAAAATTACTGATTACCCCAACTCCAGTATTTGATGGAGTTGAAAACTGGCTTCAAACTAGACGGGAATCTTCAGTAGAAGTAAGAAATCCTTCGCGTGGTGATTTTGTTACTCTAATGCAGTTAGCGGCACAGAATGCTGAAATTCAATTGATTAGATTTGTTAACAAAGCGAGTGGTTCTTTAGAAAAACGCGCAGCTGATGATGGTGCTAAATTACTGGAAATGCCACAATTGAACCATATTGTTTGTTTTGATATGGCGCAAATACAGGGAGACCAACGGGTCGGGGCTAGTGTATGTTTCAAAGATGGCAGGCCGAATAAAAATGAATATCGAAAATACACCGTGAAAGGAAAACAATTGGATGATTTACGAATGATGAGAGAAGTTGTTGAAAGATGGATGAAACGGCAAACTGAATGGCCTGATTTGCTTCTTTTAGATGGCGGTCAAACTCATTTAGATATGATTACAAAAATGATAGATAATTCGAAATTTGCTGATAAATTCAGCATTGCAGCACTGGCAAAGCGAGAAGAGACCATTTATCGAATTGGCAAACAACCTTTGGTTTTGGACCGACGAGGTAGAGTTTTGATACACGCACGAGATGAAGCTCATAGATTCGTTAATTCATTCCATCGACAACGAAGAAATAAGCAAAAATTTTCTGATCCATTAGAAAATATACCTGGACTAGGGGCAAAGAAGTTTCAAACTTTAATTCGTCATTTTGGCGGTAGAAAAGAAATCATGCACGCTAGTGAAAAGGATATCAAAACAGTGCCTGGAATCGGTCCTGCTTTAGCTAAGAGAATCTTTGAAGCAATAAATTACTAATCAAATCGCTCTTCACCTAGATCAATCATTGGTGGAGGAGACTGATTCGAATATTCCTCGAATTGTTGTAACTCTCCATGTAAGCCTTCACTCTTGAACCCTTTTAGATCGGCAAACTCACTATCGCCGATTGTAACCTTTGTTGCATGCTGAGCTGATGCTGCTTTACGCTCTTTCTTTAATCGCTTCTTGCGCCTTCGCCTTCGAATAAATAATGCAAGTAATAACACTATGAAAGTTGGATAAACCCAAAATTGCATAAACAAATATAGCCATGAAACTTTGACTCTAAATGAAATAGTATCTTCAAATTCGCCATCTGGAATATTGTAAGTGATTTTCTGCCTACCACCTGTTTCAGTTATAGATAGATATCCGCCAGTATCTTCCACATCAATAATCGTAATTCCTCTTGGCAGAATAACTGAAACAGGGCCATTAATTGATAAATCATAATCTTCTGCAACTGAGGTATTGCCACTAATTGAAAACGATGTTGTTTCTCCATCTGGACTTGGATAGGTGATTCCGCTACCTGAAACAATACCGTTTGATAGTGATGTGCCAAGTAATTCTGCTGCAGATACCATTGGATTTACGATTAAACCTCTAAATGCATTAGCAAAGAAATTCAGTTCTAAACTACTTGTATCTCCTTCAATCAATTGGCCGATATCTCCATCTAATTCTAACTTAAACTCCACTTCAGGAATCTTAACGCTAAGAGTAATCGGGTCTTCATCACCGATATTTTGATCAAGGCCAGTTAATCCATCAATCTTGGTTTTTATTTCAAAACCACTTAGGTCGACTTGGCCAAATGGTGAATCATCTTGATTGGGTAAATCTGCACCACTTTCATGTATAAAATCAGTAATCATTTCGCCAATATCCACTGAAAAATCAGTCAAGCCTTCAGGAGTAAACTGGAATGACATATTTCTCTCACATACTGAATAGTCTTGATCATCATCACAAATATTTCCTACGTCATCAAAGGTTTTTGGCTCTGCCAAGCGACTAGCGATATCTAATCCCACACGTACTAAATCAGAAGGTGCGGCTTCAAAATTGACTCTTGTAGAACCACTTTGATTGATTTCCTCAAGTGGCACTATTACTCGATAAATTGAGACTTCAGCATCAAGAGCAAAATCCATAGACACTGATTGAGACCACTCATTGATTCTCAATGCCGATATATCCAATTCTATTGAACTACTAATGCATGTTCTTTGCACAGTAGTACAAATCACATTCATATCATCATCTCTAATTTCGTTTCGCCAATCGTATGGATCTGTTCCTGCTAACGAGATATTGACATCTGAACTTTCTCCCAAGGTTTTCTGAAGAATCAGACGATCTTCTCCTTCTATTGTTCTTACCCAAGGTGGCAATATAATCTCTAGAGTAAGTTCTGAAGGTGGCAAGTCTTCTGGAATAACAGAATCAAGGAAGTCTCCTGGCAGTACACTTTCTATTGAAATTCCACTATTGAATAGGTTTCTAAGGTCACTTTCTTGAATAACGTCGACATACTTTAGCAAATCTCCTTCATCAAAGTTATTTTTCAAAATATCCAACAAACTACCAGAGAATGGTGCGCTTGTTGAGCGAAGATAAACTGGGTATTCATTGCTCATTGCTGATGAGCCACGAACACAATAATGCAAGTCTTGACCTGGTGGGGCAACTTCAGTACAACCGCTAGTATGGGTATAATTCAGTCCTCCTGCAGTAGCTAATCCATCAGCCAAACTATCTGACACCCAGTACAAAGAACCCATACTAATTGCATCCTCGGTGCCTAACGAATCTGAAATTCCGCTGGCGATATCATTTATTGGAAAGGCTGAGGTGATTGAATCCAAAGGTATTAAGCTGTTATGATAGGCTAGTCGAATCCCGTCTGAGGTAACTAAAGGAAGAGTTGCCGACTCGGAGAAATTCAGTAATGAAATTCCCCAATCACTCAACAAACTATCATTTAGGTAACTGATTCCAGCAACGAAGTCGATTGTCGCTGCTGATTCATCTCTAAGGTCTAATGTCACGCTCAAATCAATCGCTTTTGTTCCCTCATCAATACTTACTGTATTAGTTCCAAAAGAACCATCTCTATGACCTAATTTAACCCAAATTGGCGTCTCAACATTTTCATCTGAGACTGCATCGAGTAAGTCTACTTTCCATTCTCCAGCAAAATAAGGCGGAGCACCTGCTCTTGCAACAATTTGTCCTTCATCATTATCACTCACCTGTAATATATCTGCATAATCAGGAGGTGAGAAAGAATAGTAACCAATAGAACCAGGAATAGTTAGCAAAGTAAAGTCTGCTTTAATCTCTGCACCCATTACCAACATGCCCTGTAATGCTCTATCGATGTCTGCTACTCCGCTAGAATTAAGGCTGAAATTAGTATCAATCAAATCAATAGTCATCGATGAGCCTATACAAATCGGAGGTTGGAATACATTGTTCTCGCTAGCAAGTTCTCCAGAATATATCGAGTCGGAATCCGGATCGGTTGAGCAAGAGGTGGTTATTCCTTGTTGAACAATCTGATTTGTATAGTCTGTCAATTGATTTGAAACATCACCTATCGCTTCCACTGCTGTCTCCAATGCATCATTTAATTCCGTTTTTAGTTGATCTCTAATTGTTGGTGTTCCTGGACCATTAAGACTCTCATCCATATAATTCCTCAGCAAATCTGCTGGTGCTCCATCATCTGAATCCAGACCATCCGCAGCTAATGTCGCTTCTATTACACCACCATCATTGAATCCTAACGCATCTCTATCAAATTCATGAATCGCCCATATAATATCAAGTTGTATTGTATTGGTATTTAGTAATTTGAAATCATAAGTTCCGTTAATCCAATCCTTTTGCGTTTGGGTCATATCATGTGTAGAATTATAATCGTCACAAGTGCCACCATTATTATCACATGTATTCATTCCATCTGCTGCGACAAAGGGCGCAAATAGATGCATTGTAAGCATTGAAATCATGAATAAAATTAGCAAATTTGGCCGATTTGACACACTCTTGTTCAACCCCGACATAGTAGACGCTATGACAGTGACATTGAAATTCATTCCCCCTGTGGATTTATCATGACTGAGGACACAAATCTTCAAAATGATGTGTTCTCCATATTAGTTGACAAAACAATTGCATCATTAATCCATCAAAGATTAATCGAAGAAAATCTACTTGATTACCGATTCAAGATTAAGGATATTGGCAAGCAAGTTGCTATTCCTATTGTAAACCTTGAATATCTAAAACAGCTAGATTGGTTTGATGATGATTCATTTATTACTAAGATTGTAAAGTTAGAAATGAAAAATTCTAATCAAATCCCTGCTGAAAAAATAGTCTCACAAATTAGCGAATTTTTCATACAAAAATCAACACCTATAAGTGAAGAAATGCTAGATAATTTACCCAAAAAATGGGAGATGTTCAATGATTTAGCAATAATCCCTAATGATTCAGTAAATTCACTAGAATGGCGCAGAGTCCTTGCTAATGATGAATCACTAACTAAGAAAATATGGGAAATTATTGCGGAATGCATCAATGTTTCTAGAATCGCAAGGCAGGCTGAAATCGCAGTAGATAAAATCCGCTCATCTCAAGTAAAAATGATAAAGGGAAATTCTGGAGAAGTTGAATTTGTTGACAATGGTGTGAAATTTTGGTTGGACGTAACCAAAGTAATGTTCTCATCAGGAAATGTCACTGAAAGACATAGAATCGGCGAGATAAATATGGATGGTGAAATTGTAATTGATGCTTTTGCTGGTATTGGATACTACACTCTGCCAATGTTGGTTCGATCTAACGCAAAACACGTATATGCATGTGAGATGAATCCAAATTCCATCATGGCCCTTAGGCATGGTGCTGAACTGAATCAAGTCTTGGACCGCCTGACAATTGTCGAGGGAGACAATCAAGAGACTTTGCAAAGTTTAACCGGAATTGCTGATAGATTGCACTTAGGAATTCTTCCTTCTTCACAAAGCACATGGAAATTAGCAATTAATTGTCTAAAGTCAACCGGAGGAATAATCCATATTCACATGAATGTGAAAGAAAGTGAGATAGAGGATTTTAGTGATCAATGTATTGCTGAGCTGAACAAATATGCCGTAAATCAATGTGGTTTTGAAAATGTTTCTCTACAACACGTTGAGAAAGTAAAATGGTACGCACCCCACATCAGACATATCGTTCTTGATGTTGCTATTCGATAATCATTCAAATGAACTAGGTGGAAGAAGGGTATTCTGACTATCTTAATCAATCGAAGATTCATCGTCTAAATCTTCATTCATCAACATAGCATCATAGGTGACTATGGTGTCTTGATTAAGTGTTATTGGTGGATCTATTCTGGCGATAAACAATAAAATTAGTGCTATCAAAATTAGTACTGAATAACTCA
>JAKUNX010000026.1 GCA_022451835.1 Candidatus Poseidoniaceae archaeon | reverse complement strand
CTCTATATCATCAAAATCTAAATTCCAGCCATCGTCTGGTTTTAATTTGTATTCAAGGGTATGTGCACAAAACTTTTGTTGGTAAGCCATGTAAGGTGGATAATGTGGACCTGGAGCTAAAACAACATCTCCTTGTTCAAGAGTAGCGGCAAATATAACTTGTAATGCCTCTGTTACCCCATGACACACATAAATATCATCTTGACTAGCAGGCCAGCCTTTCCTTCTTTCATCTTGAGCAATGGCAGCTCTTAATTCTGGCAAACCGTAAGATGGAGAATAACCATTATTTCCATCTCTTAACGCTTTAACATAAGCATCAACCATATGTTTTGGCGTGGGTAATCCAGGATAGGCAATAGGGTCACCTATATTCAACTTGAGAATTTTATGACCCTCGGATTCTAATTTAGTTGCTGGAACTACCACATCTCTAATCGCATATTCTATGCTTGCAGCACGACTTGAAACCGGTATTTGTTCTCTAGCCATTAAATCAACTCAAATCTGATAAACTAAGATTAGCCATTCTCATAACGGCCAAAAAGTGCTCCTCTTCGACTGGTTGAACAGATAACCTTTGACCCTTTCTAATCAACAGCATGCCTTCACATTCTGGATTATTCCTGATATCTTCTAACGGAATTATTTGCTCTAATTGCATTACTGGGGCGATATCAACCATCATCCATCTTGGATTTTCTGGTGTTGCTTTCGAATCGAAGTATTTAGAATTTGGATCTTGTGCAGTAAAATCCGGATAACCTTCTTTGCATACACGTGCGATTCCAGCAACATGAGGTGGTTTGAAATTTGAGTGATAAAATAGGACTAAATCTCCTTCCTTCATATCATCTCTCATCATATTTCTTGCTTGGTAATTTCTCACTCCATCCCAGTGAGTTGAGCCATCAGCAACTAACTGTTCGTACGGATAAACATGAGGCTCTGATTTCATCAACCAATAGGCGACCATAATTAGGCCAGTAGTTCCCGCTCTTTTGAGATTTGGATTACCATGCATCCTTTACATCATCAGAGATTACTGCATCTAATACGTCTATGTCAGCCTTTTTATCCATAATTAGGCCTAACTTTCTTGCCATAACATTAGAATCACTACCCGCACTTATACCCATCTTTTCCAAAGTAACAAATATTGCAGGAAGTAAAATTAGTGCACTAGCAGCAGCAACCCACAATAATATCAAAATTACCGTAATAAATGGCTTAATTTCAGGTATTGGAATTTGATATGCGGTAATCATACCAAGAGATGTCACAACTGCTGCCTCAAATAATGACATACCTGTTCCAATTGCAGCACTCTTGATGGCATTAATTCCACCGCCTAATTCTCGTATACGGTTGGAAATGTGAATAGAGAAATCAACCCCTACACCCACTAGAATTGAACCAATCATAACGGTAACTAGGGATAAAGTTACATCCATCTGCCACATAACTAACCATTGCAAGGCAACTGTTGCAATAACTGGAGAAGTAGTCCAAAATGAGTATTGAATATCTCTAAAGACAATTGCAAGAACAATTAGAGTTAAGATAATAGCGAAAGCAAGAGAAGTATATTGAGAACCAACAATCAACTGGTTGACTTCAATAGCAGTAGCGGCAACTCCAGTTAGGTGTTCTGCACGACCACTGTCAACTGAACGGAACGAATCTGCATGCTGATTTACCGCTTCAACACTTTTAGCTGTGTCTGCAACAGGAATAAATGGCATATCAACATAGATCAATGTTCTATCAAAATCGCTGTTGATGAAAATCTCTCGTGTTTCATCAGTAATTGAAGCATAAAACACATTGAGTAGGAAAATTTGCGATTGCTTTGTACCTGGTAATCCAAAATTATCAGGCTGAATCAATAAATCCCAGAAAGAAGCATCTGCAGTAATCTCGTTGTTAAGTAGAACTTCTGCTGTTTCTTTGATATCATCTGGCAAAGGAGTTACATTGACGAATTCATAAAGCTGTGCACCAGAAACAGTAGGAGCAATACCTGTTGATTTCATCAAGAAAACGATGGATACTGCAGAGGTATTTTCTACAGTGTTCAATTTACTTTCTAATTGATCTATCCGTTTCAGATTTTCCGCGGGATCATCATTACCAGTATCTTGGTCATTAGTATCACCAGTGACGTTGGCATGAATCAAAATCATACCTATTTGGCCAGCATTAAAATCACTACTGTATTGCTTCATCTTGATAACAGGATCTTCGCCTTCTGGCGCCATACCTAGTAAATCGATATTTTCTTCAACGTTACTTTGTCCTAAAGTGGCAGAAACAAGAATTAACAGCAAAAAGAACCCAATTATAGTACGATTATACTTTACTGGAGCATCAACTAATCGTTCAAAAGCCTTTAGAGGAGGATGTTTAGGTTTACGTAAATCTAGTAAAATTGTTAAATTGGGAACCATAAAAATAGTCAATATGTAAACTATTACTATGCCACCCGATAATGCAATTCCGACAGTTTGAATAGGTGCCATAGGAGTAAATACTAGTGAAATAAAACCGATAACTGTTGTCACAGCAGACAAAAACACCGCTTTACCAGTTGATGAAAGTGAGGCTTTCATTTTCTCTGTTTTAGTCCCACCTTCTTCGGCATAACGGTTAGTTATGTGAAGACCATAAGAAACCCCCAAAGCAAGCAATATCGGACCGACAATAATTACTGTCATCGTCACTTCATAATTAGTCCAACCAATAAGACCTAAAGTCCAAAATACCGCACAAAGTGTGGGAAGTCCTGCAATAATCACCACCTTAATGCCCTGAATGGGTCTTATTCCAGTTATTCCAGTTTGTAATAAATCTGAGTGAAAAACAAATAATCCTAATGCAACAAGAACCACTGCAGTAGGAAAGATTTCCCAAAACAGTTTGAAGGAGAACTCAGTAACCGCATTAGTGATAGGCACTGGGCCAGTCAATGTCATTGTTAAATTCAGACTTTCCCATGTACAAATTCCAGTTTCTGGGTCAGGTACACCATCGTTGTTAACATCATCACAGTAACGCTCTTCTTTACTAAATTGATCTAGTTGAGCTTGAGTCCTCTCAATCAAATCTTTTGCTTCAACCTTGTCTGAAACTGCAACAGCCATAATTGCTCTATCGAGCAATCCATCTGGGCCGCCACAGTCTCTTTCACCAGTGGTACAAACGTCTCTAGCGAGCTTATCTAGACCTGGTGTAGGACTACCATCATCTTCATACATTTCGCCAATAACAAGATCTATTGTTGGCTGACTTGGAATTTCATACGAGCCTCCAAATTGCTCATCGGTTTGAGCAATTAGTTCATTCAGTGCTTCTGCTGCTTGAGCACTAGCACATTCATCTTGCCCAGCAGCACAGCCTAACTGACCTAATTCATTGATGAATGCTTCACGAACACGAGGTGCACTCGAATTTACTTCTTTTAGTACTGTAGATAGTGAGAGAATGTAAATTACATCATCATTTACTGAATCTGATAAGTAAGGGTTCAATTGATTTTCAACATAACTCATTTCTTGTAATATTCTTTGGTCTGTAATATTACGAGTACCTGATTCAACATAGATAATCATGACATTGGTTGACCAATCGTCCTCTACCAAAGCGATTAATTCTGCTACTTGACTTCCCTCTGGTAGGTAAACTTCCAAGTCTCCATTAACATTCAATGCTGGCTCATCAGGATCATCGTCAAAACGTGTGTCATCAAGAAAACCTGATTGAGATACAAAGAATG
Source organism: Candidatus Poseidoniaceae archaeon (assembly GCA_022451835.1). Classification (GTDB taxonomy): domain Archaea; phylum Thermoplasmatota; class Poseidoniia; order Poseidoniales; family Poseidoniaceae; genus MGIIa-L1. Next base: position 13,442 of record JAKUNX010000026.1, on the reverse strand, counting down.
CTGTCAGCAAAAGAAAAATAACAATTACTGCAATTGGATATTTTGTAATTGCCCCTGTAGCACCATGTTTTTGCCACTCACGTTTGAATCTGTCTGGGGCTTCAAGAACCGCATCAATTGCAGATTTTGCACGGAAGTCACGAACTCTAGCTGTTAAGTCAATAGCACCGGATTGAATCTTGGATTTACTATATTCTGCTAAAGCACCGATACGCTTGGAAAACTTACGACTTTCCATCGATGGTTCAGTGGATTCTTTTCCATCTGACATAGCCTTCCCTAATAACCCCAGAAGTCCTCGCTTGAAATGTTTACCGACATTATGATTGCAAAATTAACGTATATTATTACGAGGCGTTGGTTTGATATCATGGAAGTAGTGGGCAGGTTGGACCCGTGCTGTTTACGAGCAAGGGGCCGGTGAGGCAAATGCCAACTCCAAGACTTAATGAAAAACGCTGGTCTGTCGACCTAGAAAAGAGAATACAGACTGAGCATTCAGCAAATCATGCTGAATACACCAAGAGATATGGTTTCAATCCAGATTCTGGTAAAGAAATTTTCGTCATAGATACGCCCCCCCCATATCCATCAGGAACATGGCACATTGGAGCTGTTGCGCAATATTCTATGATCGATGTGATTGCCCGTTCTCAAAGACTACTAGGTAAAGAAGTATATTTTCCATGGGGAGTTGATAGAAATGGCATCAATATTGAATTTACAGTGGAAAAAAACACAAAAAGGAAAATGAAAACCTATGATAGAGCTGAATTTTTACAACTTTGTGAACAAACTATTGAAGAGTTCACACAAGCCATGAGAAATACTGCTAGACGTGTTGGTCTATCTTGTGATTTTGATCGAGAATACCTTACAGATGCACCAGATTACCGCTCTGTTACTCAATCAATTTTCGTAGAATTATTCAAGAATGGAACTATTATTGAAGATTTAAGGCCAAATATTTACGATCCTGTAGAGGGTACAACAATCGCTGATGCAGAAGTTGAAAGGTTAACAAGAAAAACCAAATTAATTGATGTAATATGGGAACTTGATGACGGTAGCAATGTAATTATCTCCACTACTAGACCCGAATTAATTTGTGCTTGTGGAGTTGTTGTTGTGCATCCAGATGATGATAGATATCAACACTTGATTGGTAAGAAAATCAAGTTGCCTCTACCTGTTTCCGGCAGAGATGATTATGTTGAAATAAAAACTCACGCATCAGTAAAATCCGAATTCGGTTCTGGAGTGCTAATGGTTTGTTCTTTTGGTGACCAAAATGACGTGGCTGTATTTAGAGAATTAGCCCTTACCCCATTTCAAGCGATAAATCTTGATGGGTGTATGACTGAACTTGCTGGACAATGGTCTGGTCTTACAGTTATTGAAGCTAGGAAGGCAGTCACTGAATATCTAGAGAGTAACGGAAAGATCGATAAAATCGAAGAAAGAGATCAAGAAGTACCAGTTTCTGAACGAGGGAAAAATCCCGTTGAAATTATCTTGCTAAAGGAATGGTATGTTCGGCAAACTCACATACAAGATCGAATGAAAGAACTTATTGAAGATATCACATTCCATCCAATGAGAAATCGTCAATTTTTACTAGATTGGATGGATAATATTAGCATTGATTGGCCTATCTCTAGGCGAAGATGGTACCATACTGAAATACCTATTTGGTATAGTGAAGATGAGCAATATGTGATTGTTCCACCTTCTGGAAATTATGTTCAACCATGGCGTGAAGACCCCCCTCCTGGAAGCCGTGTTCTTAGTAGAGAAACTAGGGAAGATGTTGGTACAATTGAGGAAATGGCAAAACAATTGGGTAGTATTTCTGGAGAAGAGAAAGTATTTGACACGTGGATGGATTCCTCAAACTCAAATCTTTTCGTTAGTGGTTATCTAAATCACCCTGAAGTTTTTGAAAAATCATTCCCGACAGCTCTTAGACCTCAGGGGAAAGAAATTGTCCGCACATGGCTATACTATACTCTTCTAAAGTCTGCGCTATTATTAGACAAGCCTGGATTCCAACATGTATGGATTGATGGTTTAGGAATGGATCCATGGGGTCGAAAGATGAGTAAGTCCTTAGGCAATGGTATTGATGCAGATTCTGTTCTTGAATGTGGAGCAGGTGGTAGAACCGGTTCATGGAAAGTCAAAGGACCAGAAAAAACAGTTAATTTGAAGGCTAACAAGATTGGTAGTGAATGTTTCAGATTATGGAAGGCTTGTGATGCGCAAGTTGGTGATGATTTCCATATTAATCCGGAAGAAATTGAGCAACGATATTTCGGAGTATTGACAAAATTGTTTAATGTTGCAAGATTTGCTTCCCAATTTGATGTTCCAGATAATTTAGAATCCAAACCGGATAACTTGAATATAGAAGATGAATGGATTTTGCATGAATTTAATTCGGTCTTGTTAGAAGTTGGAGAAGCATGGACTAACCTGGATATTTACACTGCTACTCAAGCCTTGAAGAGTTTTGGAACCGGTATATTGCCAAGTCATTACTTGGAAATGGTAAAATCAAGATTGTATGATGGAGATCTTAATGCAGCATGGACAATCCATAGAATTGTACGTGATTTTATGAGCGCATTTAGCCCTATTTGCCCATTCTTTAGCCATCATATATCATCGACAATTTATGGCCAATCGGCTGTTGATGTCGATAGTTTTCCTAGCAATCCACTTGGCAAGCAATATGATGAAAATAGAAATGATTACTTAAGATCAAAAACTAATGACATACAATCATTTAATGGCGAGATATGGAGTAATAAAAAGGAAAATGGCATCTCATTGAATCAGCCGATTAGCGGAATTACAATCCCTGAAAACCTCAAAGAGTTTACTGAAATTTTAACTTCAATGCATAGCCTAGAGTAGAAATTACTCTTCTTCAATCATTGATAGCAACCTAGTTTGTTTAGTTTTTGGAGTGTCTAAATGACCTAATCTAAATCCAATTAGCCTTATTTTTTTATTGGTTTGAACATTATTTGCAAATAATTTCTCTGCAAGACTGACAAAGACCTCATCATCATCCATTGTAACTGGTATAGAGCGACCATGAGTATGTGTCTCAAAACCACTATAGCGTATTTTCACCTCTGCCAACCTACCAGAAACTCCTAATTCCCTTGCTGATTTCATTACTCTACGAACAATGCTAAGTAAATTTTCTAAAACGATTTGATAATTTTCTCGATCATAATCAAATGTGTGTTCTTTGCCGATAGATTTTCTACTCCTAAGTGGGCTAATCTCACTTGATGTTCTCCCTTCATACACACGAGTAATCCATGCAGCAAAGCGTTCACCTGTTATTCTTGCAAGTGAAATTTCACCATATGTATACATTTCATCAATAGTAGTTATTCCCCATTCTTGTAATTGAGTAGCTCTTTTCTTACCGATTCCTGGCACTTCGCGAATATTTCTACCCTCAAAAAAATCTGCTAATTCATCAGGAAGAATTCTAAATATACCATTTGGTTTGTTCACCTCACTAGCCATTTTTGCTAAAATTCTATTAGATGCTATACCAAATGAAGCACTTAATCCTATAACTTGCTTGATATTTTCTTGCAATTTACGACATAATGCTAATGCACTATCCCAGTTATTTTCAACATATTCGGTTACATCAAGATATGCTTCATCGATACTTGCTTGCTCAAAGAATTGTGCTGATGGCTTGAGAATTTTCATCACCTTTCGTGATGCTCTAGAGTATAACCCTCGACTACCTCTAATGTAAATTGCATTACCATAAGGTTGTCCTGGGCAACGCCTCCATGCTTCACTAATTGCCATTGCAGAACGAATACCATATGCTCTTGCTGCATAATTACAAGTGGAAACTATTCCTCTCCCTCTACCATTTTCAGGATCTGAACCAATGATTAACGGAATTGATTTGTCAAATCCATGATGTAAAGTTTCAACAGCTGCATAAAATGCATCTAAGTCACAATGAACAATTATTCTAGGATTATCCATCATATCACTACTATTGATTAGAAGTCAACGGTTATTAATATTGTATTTACTTCAGGTAAGAATTATTGACAATATAATCACATTTCTTTTTAGACAACACTGCCATGACATTTTTGACAATATCTAAACCTACTCTTCTTTGTGCCTCAATAGTAGCTGCTCCAATGTGAGGAGTACTATGGAAATTGGGATGTTGACATAATTCATAATCTGCAGGTACAGGCTCTTCTTCAAAAACATCTAGAGCTGCTGTGCTCAAAGAGCCATCATTTAATGCCTTCAAAACATCATCTTCATTGACAATTCCACCTCTTGCGCAATTGATTACATGATTTCCGCATTGTATTCCATCAGCTGATTTACCGGGCATCCTACTAATCATATCGTAGTTAACCAGATGATGGGTTTCATCAGTAAGGTTACAATGTATAGAGATATGAGTGCAGTTAGAAAACAGAGTTTCTACTGATTTGTGCAAACGTGTATTATGGTTCTTGGCAATTTTTGGAGGTAAGTATGGATCATAAGCATGAACTGTCATACCCAAGGCTTGAGCAATAGAGCCAACTCCTTGAGCAATTCTTCCAAAACCAACCAAGCCCAAATTTTTACCAGCAAGTTCTGAACCTTTCAATTGCTTCTTCTCCCATTTACCCTCTCGCATTGAGCGATCTGATTTTGGTAAGTGTCTTACCGATGAGAGCAAATGTCCTATGGTGAGTTCTAATACTGACTGAGTAGATGCAATTGGTGCATTTACTACAGGAATTCCAGCATTTCCTGCTGCTGCTAAATCAATATTATCTACGCCAACACCTGCTCTAGCTATAACTTTCAAATTGGTAGATTTAGCAATAATTTTTGCAGTTAATTTAGTAGCACTTCTAACTATAACTGCATCGAAGTCGTTCAATACTCCTAATTCAAGATCTTCATTTTCGTAAAATTTTACTACTACTTCATGACCGTTTTTTTCTAGCAAAACCTTGGCCTCATTAGAGAGTCCATCAGTTACTGCAATCTTAGCCATGTTTGGTGCAATGCATGCTGGTCAATAAACTTGACAGCATTTGAAAAAACTGGCAAACTATTGAAACCGGATTAGCATTTAGCATTGTTTGAGCGGACTATGGCTGCAGAATTAAATGTCTCAGGTTTGCTGTGGGCTACAGCAATACTGTCTATACCGATAGTAATGGCTTTACCAATGAGATTAGCGTGGAGTTTCTTTATTGGCGTGGGTCATGAAGAATCCCAGTATCGTAACTCTGTTAGACAGATTATCGATGCTGGAAGACAGGTTTCACCATTTAGAACGACACTGAATGACATGGCTAGAAGTTTGAAAATAAAACCATCAAAGCAGCGATTGATTGAAGCTGATTTATTTCACCCACTGACACTATCACATTTTCTGTTATTACCCGCACTTATTATATTCCCACTTGCAGTAATTATGGCGTTGCCAATTATTGTTATTGGGCTTCCAATGCTAATTTTAATTGAATATTTATTGATTAAAAGAAAACTGTTAATTTATACTTTAAAGCAAATGGAAAAAATCCTGCACTGGCAAGTAATTCATATTCCAAAACCACATAGAGGTTCGATTGAAAAAGCGGGTAAAGTAAATGAATTTTCCAACCACGTTATACACTTTAATTATGTGCCGCAAGGAGCATTTCTTGGACTATTCGCATGGCTGATTGTTCATTGGGTTTTCAAACTAGACTCAACAATTTTAGAGTTATTTTTTGCATCTGGCCTATACATAATAATGCTTGGAATTTTAGGCGTTCTCAATACTGCTTTTGAATCAGATTTGGTTTTTGTCGACCCTGCTAAAGGAAGGTTAGTACCTGTCGATCAATGGCTTGAGAGTATTCTCAAGCCAGTAGTTGGAATCGGTCTATTGTTCTTAATCGGTAGAAATTTACTAGACTTATCTAGAGATGGAAATCCAGTCGTATTTGCTGCTACTGTCCTGTTATTACTATATGGCGCTGCAATCGTCGGTATTGCTTATCGTTGGGGCTACTCTGTATGGCGTGGAGATAAAGTCAAAAATGAATTTGAAAAACAAATTGTTGAAAATCTTAAACCCTTATCTTATGATCTAACACGAACAAGAGGTAGAATAGAATTTATCGCACAGATGTCGATGGATGAGAGATTGACTGTAATGAATGAAGCTCCTACTAAGCAACTAACATTTGCTGATTTGCAAGCATTACCTACAAGTAAAAACAAAGGCAAGATTCCTAAGAATCCTATCAAGTGATTCATAACCAAGGGATTTCATCAGGTATTTCTGCAAAAATATTTGCAGGTAAAGCCACCTTTATTTTTGACACATGACCTAATTGAGAAACTGTATCCTCTTGCCACTTCACATAATCTTCATAATTTGTCATTTTCAATACAGGATTGTGTTCATTATTCCAACTTAAGGTTTGCATCTCAACTCCTGGTGCTTCATGACCAGTACAGACTAGTAAGTGCCCTGAAAGATTTGACATTACTTGTAAAGAATCCCAGTGTGCTTTCAATCTGCCACTTGGTAAATCATCTCTACCAACTCCTCCTTCCCCAGTAAATAAGAAATCACCAGTGAAAATTTGTTCACTTGTTACAACTAACATGGAATCTTCGGTATGACCAGGAACATGATAGAATTTAATTTCTTGACTTCCAAGTTTAAGCACTGAATTTTGATCTACATATTTTGTTACGCCTAAAGATGGTGTTGAATGCCACATCACATAATCACATCCAGAATTTTCAGCAATAGTAAAGCAACCTGTAATGTGATCAGCATGAGTATGAGTTGCTATACACATTTCCAAGTCTAATTTCATCTCAGAAATTTTCTCCATATAATTTTCAATATAGTCATACACTGGATCAATAATCGCTGACTTACGACTAGATTCATCATATATTAGGTAGGTCTTAGCCCATCCTGAATCATTGAGTTGTAGCATCTGCATTGTCAGCCCTAAGACAACTTAGTACTTCAATTTCAGCAATATTAGTGACATTCTCAAGCATTAAACGAAATGAGTTTTTGGGATAGATATGAGCCATCCCGAAACAGTGGTTTATCTCGAGCACGATGGTAAAGTCATGTTAGTTGATTCATCGGGAAACGGTCCAAAATTACCAGTTAAGGGGAGACAGGATAATTCTCAAACTCTAAGGTTTCCAACTATCGGAGAAGTTGAGGAAAGAGGGATTGAATATGAAATAAAGATGGATATTCGAATTGTCTTTGGCAACCAAGTTGTAAAAGTCATCAAAGCATATCCAAAATTGGATTGGCCTAAAGACTGGGCTTGGAAAGATGACTTAATCTCTGATAATTCTGTACATCCTGTAGCAAGAGAAGCAATCTATCGAAGTATTCATCGATTAGTATCAAAAGTAATAATCAAAAATAAGCATGATGAAATATTGATGGCAAAGGTGAAAAGGGGGCATTTTACTGGCTTTTGGACTTTGCCAGGCGGATATATGGACCATGATGAACATCCAACTACTGGTTGTGTAAGAGAGACATTAGAAGAATTAGGGGTGGAAATTCTGCTCAATGAAAATACACCAATCATAACTCAACAAATTTTCAATGATGAGGGAATTTCATTTGTCTCATTTACTTACCAATCTACCTGGAATGGGGAAATAGAAGATCTGAACCTTCTAACCGAGGAGATTTCTGAGGCATCTTGGTTTAGTAAGGAAGATGCGATAAACAACGCAGTATCATATTTCGATTTAGAGGCTCTAAAGAATCACAATTAGATATCTAATAATGACTTTGCAGCATCAAAACTGTCTTGCAATCCATCAGGGTTAGAGCCACCGCCTTGAGCGAAAGTTGGTCGCCCTCCGCCGCCACCAGAAATATGTGGGATGATGGATTGAAGAATATCAACTGAGTTATATCTCTCACTAGCGATTGAATTTTCTGTAGTCGCTACCATTAATTTTCCACCTCCATCTTTGGAACCTAGTATAGCGAGTGTTGGTTTGCTTTCATCAAGAGTTAACTCTTTGAGCATCTTTGACATATTTTTCAATCCCCCATCTGATTCCATGATGACTATTCTCACCCCATCTTTAGAGAAACTTGAATCATCGCCTCCACTGGTTCTAAGCCTGACTATTTCAGCCTCAAGTTGTTCTATACGTTTTCTTTGTTCTTTCCATTCAGTAAAAAATCGCTCTGCAGTTCTTGGAACATCATTGATATTGACTCCAAATACATCCCCAGTTTGACGTAATAATCCATCTTGGTCTCTTGCAAAATCTAGCGCCGCTTGACCTGCAACAATTTGCAAACGCTCAACACCATCTTGAACTGCTGTTGAACGAACTATACGAATAGAACCAATTTGACCTAATTCATCGTGATGAGTTCCACCACATGCTTGCACATCATGGTCTGAGATTCTAAGAACACGAATAGTATCACCCTTTGGTGCTCCACCTTGATACAAATCAAAACCATGTTTTCTATCAGCATCTTTGCGATTTAGAATCGTCTTCTCAGTTTTATGGACTTGGACAATTACTTGGTTAGCCATTTTTTCAATATCATCCAAATCGTTACGAGTTAAACGATTGTAGTGAGTGATATCTAATCTCGCTGAATCTACTGATTTATTGGCGCCAGCTTGATAGATATGTGGGCCAAGTATTTTTCGAGCTGCCCCTCCAACAATGTGAACAGATGTATGGTGATCCATTAACTGCTTTCTACGATTCCAATCAATACATCCATGAACTACATCGCCATTATTCAGGGACGAATCTGTTAGGTGAACTATATGTTCGCCTATTTTTCGAGTATCCAGAACCCGACAATGAACTGACTCTGTAGAAAGGGTGCCGAAATCTCCTTCTTGACCACCTCCTTCAGGGTAGAAACATGTTCTATCGAGAACTATTGCATGTGTGGCATCATCTGGTAAATCGTCACCCTTAACTTCACCACAAAATAGCACGCTCGCATCGAATTCAAACTGATATACGTCATCATAATACAGTGGATTTGTTGAAGGTAGATTTTCTAAACCAGTGACGAGTTCCGATTTGTTAACTTCTTTGGCCGCATCCTTTGCCATCTTAGCGTGTCGTTCTGCTAACTCAGCAGTAAAACCTGTCCTTAGAGTCATAGATTCCCAGCCAGAGCGATGGGCTAGTGAGATGGCCATTTCTGGGGCAATGCCATGTGAATCATTGAGAGAAAATAATAACTCATCTTCAATTTCAGTCGCATTCTTATCAACATTGGAAAGCATTGTTTTAATCACTTGCTCCCCTTTACGTAACATTTCAACATACTTTTCTTCTTCAAGATTCAAAATTGTAGCAATGCCGTCTTGAGTTTGCTTCATGTTCTTGCCACCTAAATTGACATCGACATGGTGCAGTGCCAATTCTGCAAGGGAAACTTCTATTCCAAGTTCATCACGCATTCGAAGAGTTCTTCTGGCCAACATTCTTGCTAAATATCCTGCCTTAGCATTAGATGGAACAAGTCCATCGCCAAGCATATTGCACAATGCATGTAAATGGTCAGGAATAGCATAAATTCTTGCCAGTGGATCGGTTATTGCGATAAATTGTTGCTGAGTAAGTGAAATCCCTCGCTTACTAAGTTTAGCGATAAAGGTTGAACGTAATTCATCCCCATCAACCCCAACTTCAATATTCATTATTCCATTCAATCTACTCATTTCGCCAAGAATTTTATCCAAATCTAGTTCGGGCCATTGCTTAGCAATTCCATCAAAACCAGCTAAATTTTTCAACCATGAAACTGTTTCAGGATAGATTGCTTCGTAAATTGTTGGAGTGCCTGCTGCTGCCCAGCAAAATCGTTCAAGCCCGTACCCTGTATCAATAATCTGCAATGGCATTTCTCGATACTTATCACCCTTAATTTCAACATCACCATTCTCGTCTTCTTCAAGATTCATAAATACTAAAGTTGCTAATTCTAAACCTCCAACAATAACCTCAACTGCAGGACCTGCATTACCACCTCCACACCATGGATTTTCAACATAAGTAATCTCGTTGGCATCAATTCCAAAGGTTTCAGTAAACATCTCGTGGCAATACTTTACACACTCTTCCATCCAGTAAAACATTCTACCTTCGTCAGGTCGATTAAAAACATGGTGTGCCATCATCTCAAAAGTGGTTAAATGGCGTCCGCTTCTGCCAACAGCATCGACATCTGTCAAACGAATACATGGTTGAGAAATTGTAAGAGGATTAGCAGGAGGCTCCACCATTCCTGAAGTTACATGAGGTTGAAAATCAGCAATTGAAGCAATCGTCAAATGAATATCATCACGCCATCTTGCTAGAATCGGATATGGATCTATTCTTGTGTGCTCTCTTTCTTCAAAAAAGGATAGAAATGCTTCTCTCATAGCATCTTTCAATTCCTTGCCACGCATAGAAAAACCACTGATAAGAGGACTGCCAATGAAGGTATATTCATCCTCACTGGTATCTCCACAAGTTTCTCTTTCATGGTCTGAAGTCCAAAACCAAAGATTGGTTACACGACATTGTTTTCTGATGTAGCCATTGTCGTGAAAGACTGCTAAATCAATTTGAGGCATAGCCATTAATTCACCTACTGGACAAGTTCCCCAACATAAACAATGACTTGAACCCTGCGACTATATTGTCAAATTATTGGCAATCCTCAAAGGTAAACGACAGTACCGGCGTTCATGGGCGATGAGTGGCGAAAGCATCTTCAAACCGAAGATGACGGTACTATGCGGATTAAAGCTCATGGTAGAATGAATGTAGATGCAAGAATAGTTACTGATCAATCTCATTTCAATAATCACATAGATGACCGTGGCCCTGAACAATTGGTAAATGCTGCCGAAATTCCGGGAATAGTCGGTGAAGCATGGGCAATGGCTGATTGGCATTTTGGCTATGGTTTGCCAATTGGTGGAGTAATTGCTACTGATATCAACCATGGAGATAATGGTGGCGCAATTTCACCTGGAGCAGTAGGTTTTGATATCAATTGTGGAGTAAGAGTTTTGGCACTCGATGCCACGATTGATGATATTCCGAATATCAAAAAATTAGGTGGTAGGCTTGCAGGCAGAATACCTGCTGGAGCATCTGGTAAAGGTGGTTTAGAAATCAATATGGACCAAATAAAAAATCTCACAGAAGGTGGTGCTCAAGCAGCAGTGGAGATGGGTATTGGCTTTGATGAAGATTTACCTTCCTTAGAATCTAATGGCTTGTTAGAAGTTGATGATGTATCACTATCCAGTAGAGCATTAGAAAGAGGTTTAAGAGCGCTTGGAACATTAGGGAGCGGGAACCATTTCATGGAATTACAATCGGTTGAAAAATTGGTAGATGAAGAGACTAGTAAGCAATGGGGCTTGTATGAAGGCCAACTTCTAGCTATGATTCACTCTGGCTCTCGGGGGCTTGGACATCAGGTTTGCAGTGAACATTCTAGAAAATTCGAACAAAAATACCGTAGAACATCTGATGGTTGGTACGCAGAAGAATATGATTTCACTTTATCTGACCGACAGTTGGCATGTGCTCCAATTCATTCTAAAGAAGGACAACAATATCTGCAAGAAATGAATGCTGCGGCAAACTTTGCATTTGCTAACAGAAGTGCTCTTGCGCATAGACTAAGGGAAGTTTTGAGATTAGAGATGGGTATAGATGGAGAGGCAAGAACACTATATGACGTAGCCCACAATATCGCTAAAATAGAAACTCATAACTTGCATGGGAAAAATTGTCAGTGTGCAGTGCACAGAAAAGGTGCAACAAGAGCGTTTTCTGGAGATAGTGGTCACATTGAGAGTAGTTTCCAAAATACTGGACAACCGGTTTTAGTACCTGGTGACATGGGTACTGGTTCATGGATTATGGCTGGACCAAAGACTGGACAAAATCAAGCATTTGGATCATCATGTCATGGTGCAGGCAGGGCACTTTCTAGAACCAAAGCAAAGAAAACCATTGATGGAAAGAAATTGAAGCAGAGGTTGGAAAATTCCGGAATTAGGATTCATGCTTCAACACCTAATGTCTTATCTGAAGAAGCACCTGATGCTTACAAGGATGTTGATGAGGTGATTGATTTAACCAATAAAGCAGGCTTAGCCCGACCAGTGGTTAGAATGAAACCAAATATTGTGATTAAAGGTTGATCACATACAGAATTTAGTATGCGATTGACCAGGTATAGTTGGAGCTGCACCTGTATGCACACCATCTGGTTCTTCACAAATTACACTCAAAAGAGTATTTACCAAGTCTTTTAATTCATCTACTTGGCTTTGTAATTCCTTCATTCGACGCTTCATGTCTGCTTTGCTCTCTAAACTGCTTCCCATCATATCCCATCCAAGGAAGTTGCCTTCCTTAGCCAATTTTTAGTAAACTAGATTATTAATCTTTGAGGCAAAATAATGATTGAAAATGAGGTTTTTACAACCAAAATATTTGACGAAGCGTTATATTCATGCTGCATTTCGCTGGCTTTGCGCCACTGTGGCTTAGGGGTATAGCACCTCATTGGTAATGAGGAGGTCGCGAGTTCAAATCTCGCCAGTGGCTCCATATTTATGACGATATACAATCAATTTCATTGCTTTTGTATACACTAAATTTTGTAAAATGAGACCTAATATTAATTTGATACCATATATATCAATCAATCATGAAGAGACCAATTGCCTTGATTTTTTGCCTGCTGATGATTACCATGCCCCTTGCTGGTTGTATAGGAAATGATGATTCCAATGAAGATGATTCACAACCAGAAGAAATTGTTGAACTACAAGATTGGCATGTTCATTTTGCGGTTAATGCTGCTGATCTACCAACATGTAATGAAGACACTAATGGCAGATTATACTATGTCGAGGCAGATGATGAATTCCAAGTCTGTAAAACAGCTGGCTGGGATGTAATTTCAATTAAGGGTGAAGATGGTGCGCCTGGCCAAGATGGAAATGAAGGGGAAAAAGGTGAAATTGGTGTTCAAGGTATCCCTGGTCCAAATGGTAAAACAACACTAATCTCAATCTTATCGAGTAACAACTGTCCAAATGGAGGTTATTCATTTGAAATTGGAACTGATGATAATTCAGATAATGTATTAACTTCTGATGAAGTAACTTTGGTCACCGATATATGTAACGGTGAAGTTGGTTCCGATGGAGCAACTGGTGCTCAAGGGCCACAAGGACCTGCTGGTAACGATGGTGCTCAAGGGCCACAAGGACCTGCTGGAAATGATGGTGCTACAGGACCACAAGGAAATGATGGTGCCGATGGACAAGACGGTGCACCTGGACCTCAAGGACAACAAGGGCCTGCTG
>JAKUNX010000025.1 GCA_022451835.1 Candidatus Poseidoniaceae archaeon | reverse complement strand
AATCCGCTGGGGGGGGTTCAAATCCCTCTGCTCCCACCACTTAACAAAACATGAATATCTTGATGTGTGATTGGTTTTTGCTTGTGTTGAGGGAGAGGAATGAAGCGACTATTAGCAGTGTTTCTTTGTGCAGTCATCTTTTTACCATTGACAGGTTCAATTTACGAACAACCTGTATACAACAGAGCCAATTGGTCGACAATTGATGACTCTGGAATTCACTGGATGAATATTGAAGATACTTATCAAATTCCCTTACAAGCAGAACCAACTTGGGCAGAAGATATTCCAGAATGGTATGAAAGGTCAATCTTCGATCAAAATAAAAACTCAATACACGATTCTATAGAATCTTCAGAAGTTCCTGTGGGTATGGGTATTTCTTACAATACAGAAGTCACTGAAACTCATATGGCTCAATTAGAGCAGTTAGGAATCGAAGTTGTTGACGTAATTGAAGCGATAAATTCGGTTCTGATTGGAGTCCAAGAAGTATCATTAGCACAAACATTGGTAGATTTACCTAATGTTGTAATGGTACATAAATACGGCACTGTGATATTCTATGGTGACATTCAAACACCCAACGTTAAGGCAAGAAATTCTTCCATATATCCAGATGCAGCATGGAACTTTGGCGTGACAGGAAAAGGTGTAAACATTGCAATGGTCGATACAGGAGTTGATAATGAACATCCCGGATTAGTTGGAAAGTTCGTTGCAGGTTATGATGCAGTTTGTTATTTACACACCGATCCAACTTGTGTTGCGGCAGGTCTTGGTGCCCGAGAAACAGATGGTTCTTATGATCCAGATGATGGTAATCAACACGGTACAGCCTGTATAGGGATGTCTTCAGCAACAGGTATCGAAGCTGATGGTAGTCAAAGCGAGTATTATGGATCAGCCCCAGGTTCCTCTCTAGTCGATGTAAGAATTGGTACCGATGCTGGTGCAGGACCGTTTGAGAATTATATCTTGGAGCAAGAATTCTATGAGTCTGCTATGAATGGAATTCAGTGGATTATTGATAACAAAGATACGGCTTGGGCTGGTGTCGATGAAAGTCTGCATGGTATTGATATTATTTCGTTATCTTGGGGGATTACTTCTCACGAAAATGGTGGTTCGGATGGAACAGATATGCACAGTATGATTCTTGATGTTGCAATGGAAGAAGGTGTAGTAGTCAGTGTTGCAGCAGGAAATGATGGGCCTAGTAACGATGGGTTATCAGGCATGGGCTCCTCAGACCTTTCGATAACGGTTGGTGCAACTGATGATGGTAATACCATTACTAGAGATGATGATACCATTGCCTCTTACTCTTCACGTGGACCTCGAAGGGATAATGGTGATGGTAATCCATTAAACGAATTGAAGCCAGAAATAACTGCACCTGGAACTAATATCATTCAAGCAGAGGGATGTGTTACTTCTGGCTCATGTAATAATTTCCTTGGCGGTGATGCTTCATCCAATACATACACTAGCAGAGGTTCGGGAACTTCATATGCCACTCCGTCAGTATCAGGCATACTGGCATTAATGATAGAAGCTAATGAAGACTTGTCTCCATTTGAGATGAAGGAAATTCTCAAGTTTACTGCTGAGCGAAAAGGCGAGCCTACTCAACCTGATGTAGATCCATACTGGAATAGAGATTTTGGTTGGGGTTTAGTTGATGCTTACGAGGCAGTAAAATTATCTATTGAATTGAAAGAACAGAACTTGACTGGTAAAATAGACACAAACACTCAAGTTCATATTGAATCAATGGGCTTTGATAATGAATCAATGCTCTATGTAATAGATGGGATTGCTTGGGGGCAGATGGGTTCAGTTAATGCTGTTGAATACCGAATAAATGATGGTAATTGGATGTCAGCTTCATTTGAGGAGTCTAATACAACTTTAGGGGCACTTGAGAGATTTACTTGGTCAATAGCCCTTGATACAGATAAAATTGCTAAAGGTAACAATACTTTAGAAGTTAGAGGAATAAGTGACGATGGGCAGTCTCTTCCAGTAATAATTACAGTTGCAGGAGATGGAAATACCAATTCTCATTCTGAATCTTTGTTTGAAAAATTTCATCTTGACTTTATTTTCATTGCATTATTCCTAATTGTTGCACTGTTGTTATGGAATGCTAAAACAAGTAGTCCAGAGAACTTGACATTAGACAGTAATGAATCGATAAATAAAGTTCTCAAGGATGATATGGATATCGCTTCAGTTGTCGATGCTGAACTATTGGAAGGATAGCAAAAAAGGTGATTTTTTGAGGACGTTTAGCGATAGAGCATTATCTATTCAGCCGACTGGCGTTAGGAAAATGTTTGATTTAGCAGGTGACGATACAATCTCTTTCGGCTTAGGAGAACCTGATTTCCAGCCACCTAAAGTTGCAATTGATGCATTTCATCAAGCGATGCTTGATGGGCGTAATAAGTACACAACTACCGCAGGACTGCCAGCCTTGAGAGAACAAATTGCTCATTCTTGGAATAATTATCAAGAAGGTCTAGATCAAAGTAATGTTTGCATCACAATGTCTGGGACAAATGCCTTACTGAATCTATTTCTAACACTGGTAAATCCCGGTCAAAATGTACTTCTTCCAGAACCATATTTCCCTCTTTATGGACCAGATGTGACGATATGTGGTGGAGAAGATAGATATTATCCATGTAAGTTTGATAATGAATTCATTCCTCAAATTGAAGATTTAGAAGAACTAATCGATGAGAATACAGTTGCTATTTTGTATAATTTTCCGAGTAATCCAACAGGAGGAACCTTAACCGATGATCAACGTGATTCATTACTTGATTTTGCTAAACGTCATGATTTGTGGATAATTAGTGATGAAGTATATGATAGGATTGTTTTCAATGGTAAACATGTTTCATTTATGGGCGTGGATTATGATAAAGTGCTTATTGTCAATTCTTTTTCCAAAACATTTGCCATGACAGGTTGGAGAATTGGATATATTGTTTCTACTAATGTCGAGGCTATGAGTCAAATAATCAAAATGCAGTATTACATTACTGCTTGTTCTAATGATGCTATGCAATATGCTGTTCTTACTGCGATGGAGAAAGCATCAGATTATCCAGATATAATTGCCAAAGAATTCAAAGAGCGTTGTGATTTGATAGTTGATCGATTAAACGGCATGCCTGGGGTTGAATGCCATAAACCCAAAGGGGCAATCTATGTCTTTCCCAAAGTTAATGTCAAAGGCATGAATTCAGAAGAAGTTGCACTCGAATTACTCAAAGATGGGGTATTATGTTCACCTGGTTCAGCATTTGGTCCATCTGGCGAGGGTCATCTAAGATTTGCTTACACAATTTCTAAAGAAGATATATCTCGCGGAATGGATAAAGTTGAGGCTACGCTAAAAAGACTTAATGGGTTGTGATTAGGTTATGTCCTTATTCCCCTCAGTAATTTTTTTCTGTTTAGGATTTTTAATATCATTTATTTTCCCTCGCTTACCTATAATCCTCATTACTAGGGTAAAGGGATTCAATATTGCATTTCCAGCTCATCCAGAACCAATCCCTCTTTCACCCAAACTGACTCAGCGAGTATTACATATGAGAATGATTTACTGGATGGGTTTTGTTGTCGCAACAATTCCTCTTTTGTTTGGTCTAGCTTCAATTAAGTGGGGTAATGCGGCATTTGGTTTTGGATTATGGATTTCTTCAGGATGGTTTATTCTATCACGAATGCAAACCTTTGTTGGCGGTCCAAAACCACCTTGGACATTAGAAATGGCGCAGAGACTTCAGTTAGTATTGGACGAGGCAAAATCAGAATCAGCATGCTGTAACAAACCACGTCCAGAATGGAAAATGCTGTTTATCTCATGTGATCAATGTGGCAAAGTTCTAGATGAAATGCCAAGACCTGATTTAGGCAGGAAAAGAAAAGATGGTTTCTTTGCCGGCGGATTTAGGTTATTACTTACCGATGGCTATCCTGTAATTGACAATGATTCAGCAGATTTTGGTGAAATAGATGATTCCGAGGAATAATTCTACAATAAAAATCAATAATTATAATCATTAATATTAGCAATCTTTGATAATAAAGTGAAGCAACGTTGCTATATGGCGGGTAAGGTTCGTAAAAAACCATTTAGTGCTCGTCTATGGCTAACTATTGTTGCTCTTTGTCAAGTATTCTTGACTCCTTTAATCGCATTTACTCTGACATATCTTTTTGAATTCAGTTTTTTTGGTGAAACTATTAACATTACATTTCAGAAAGAAATGATACCTTGGATTACTGCAGCATCTCTAATTTATGGTATGGTGGCGCTTTTCCTTGCTTTAATAATAGGAGGATATACCCCTCTTGTCGTTATTGAAAATGGTGGTTGGATGAAATTTTTGAAGTTTTCTCGTTCACCACGGAATGCTACTCAGCGACGTATTGCAAGACAAAATTATGCATCTTCACCTCATGGGAAAATCACCGTTCTTGCACACAAACGGTGGCAGCAGGGGCATTCAATCATTTCAACACATGGCGGTTTAATCTTACTTGCAGTTCCGTTTCAAGTACTATTAGCAACATTGCCATTGGCAATGGTTTTGATGGTTCCAGATAGTTTAATGAGAGAAAATCGAAGACTAGAGTTAGCATTAATATTGTATATTTTTACTCTAGGAATAGTTATGAAATATTATCCGAAATTAGCCAACAAATACATTGGTATCGCATCATTTACTAGAAAATGGCTAATTTCCATGACCAAGATATCATGGCTAGCACCAGTACTTATTCTATGGTTGATGGGTAGAATGGCAAGCTTAGTAGTATTGGGGTGGATAGGTTCTGATATCAACTTAAACATAGAAATTGAAAAATCATTCTTTGAATCAACACTTAATATCGGTTCAATACCCGAGACCTCATTTCTTGACCTTATTGCTGCATTAGCAGTTATTCCTTTGGCAACTTTCACTACTCTGGCAGTTTTAGGTGCAGGTTCAGGAGATCCACCAGAATGGATGATTGAAAATTTAGAATTGCAAGATTCTAAAGAAAAAGCAAATGTAAGTGATATTGTTGATACTCTCTCCAACACTGTAGTAGCTCCCGAGGTTTCTGAAACATTAACAAAAATAACTTCAAATGATATTTTGCCAACTGTTGAAGAGTCAACTGAAGAAGTAATTCCTCTCCAATCAGGTTCATTTGAGCCAATAATTGCTCCACCAAATGAACAGGTTGAGATTAAAGCACATGATGACTTTGATTTCGAACATTTTTTTGACGGTAATTTCGGAGATAACAATAAACAACCATCTCATGATGAGCCATCAATAAAAGGTTTAAAGTGACTAATTTAGCAAATTTCTTGCCAGTCAAACAACAATTACTTTCATGTGTTGAACCTTCATGGCTCGAATGTTGATGATGATGAGAAGGCTATCTTCGATTTCCCTTGTTACTTTATTACTATTGCAAACTCTTGCACTAAATTATGTTCCTGAAGCGGAAGCAGCGTCTGCTAGAGGTGGTGCAAAAGATGACTTTAGTATCTCTAGCATAGAATTAGGAAATTCGTCGTTTGAACCCGAAATTTGGATTCAACCCAATGGACAAATCCAAGAGTACTTGCTTCAAAATGATGAGGTAGAAGTAATAATAACAGTATCTAAGGATGGGCCAATCACTGGTACTCAAAAGCAAACAGATGCTAAACTTGAGATTGTTCATCCAATCGGATTTGTAATTGAAACATTTTATTGGACAACTGACCTAATTGCTGGTGGCCAAGGATTCGAATACAGTCTACTGTGGAATCCACAGGAAGCCCATTCTGTTCTAAATACAACAACCAACGAATTAACCGGTGGCTTAATCCTTAGAGCATCGGTGAATTTTACTGACGATGATAGAAATGACAATGACGCATTGGAAAAGCAAGTTCCTATTGCTGTACATAAGGATTTGATGGATGGAGAAGCCAGTGGCAATATCTTGACATTCAGGCCTGCAAGGTATCCAATTGGCGGAGGCGATGCAAATAATTTCGGTTCTTGGTATGAAGACAGTGACGATTCTGCAGTAGGTAGTTCTCACTGGCGAATGTCCTTACCAGGAAACTCATACCCATCTAGTGCTTTTGACAGACTAGTTCATTCATTCAAAAATCCAACCAATGATTGTAGTGGAGATGCACTTGACGCAGGGTTGACCCAAATAGAAGGTGCTTGGGTATGCAGAAAATTATTCCAATCTCAAGAATATATCTCAACCCAAGTTCACCTACAAGCATGGGGTACGATGGGAGCAGGAGATGCAGCCTATCTTGAATTTTGGAACGGTAATGGTAACTTTTCAGATCCGTTACAATCAGTTCACTGGGATGTTGCGGCAATTAATCCAAGTCCAGTTCCAGGACAATGGAAGAATATTTCCTGGGATCCACAAACTGTATGGTCACAAAACCCAGCATTATTGAATCCAGATTTATTGCTTGGTGGTAATTCTTGGAGCTTTAGTTTAGTCTTACGTTCAGATAGTTCTGGAGCGACTCAAGGTATGCACTTTGATGATTTTGTTCAGTTTGGTATTTCCAAAGTTGATGGATTTACTTTAACGGCAAATTGTGACAATCCAGTAGGTGGCTTTGAAACGGTTCCTAACGACCTTGTTTCTTGGAAGTGTTTGGTAACCAATAATGGATATAAGAATGTTCAATTCCGTGCTGAAACAAATATTACCAATGCTTCTTGGATGGATCCAGTAGTGCCTCAATTACGTCTTGACACAACTAATCCAAATGACAACGACTTCAATGTTGTTATTCCGCCAATTGGTCCTTTTGAAACAACAGAGGTTTGGGCTAATTTATCAATACCTCCAGGTGCAGAAGTTCAAATTCAAGACTGGGAAATTTGGTTCACTGATGCTAGTTCAGCTAATACGGGAGAAAAAGCGCGTGTGACTACAACAGTTTCTATCAATTCACAATACAGCGTTAGACTAACATCAACAGCATCACAGATTGCTCTTACTATGAACCCTGGTGAATCACAATTATTGCCATTTACAATTTTCAACACAGGTAATTTAGATTCTACTTTCCAACTATCCTCTACTTTTAGTGAAGACTTATGGTCTGGAACGGTACAAGATGAATTAGGTAATGCGATTACTTCATTATTCATGCTTAAAGGGACATCGGCAAACTTGAACCTACTTATTTCTGCAGAGCAGCAAGCATCTCCAGGTCAAGTTAATGTCAATATTAGAGCCTCACGTACTAGTGGTGATGTGGTTGGAGATACATTATTGACACGAATAATCGATGTGCCAATATATCGAGATTTTGATTTGGAGGCAAGTTATGCTCTGTTTAGTGATGATAATGGTAGATTGTTCGTTGAAGGTTTTGCTAATGAGGGTGCAAAATCAATACTAATGTCGTTATACAACAATGGAAACGATGAGGAATCTTACAATATTTCAGTAACCAATGATTTCCCAATTAAATATCGTGAATCAGGTTCGTATGTTGATACTTTACAATCTCCATTACTTGATGAGTGGGGTGGAACATGGACTTTCTTCCTAAATCTACCAATGCCAATTGGATTGCCTGAAGGCTTTTATGAGGTTGTAGTTACTGCAACCAATGTTGATGATCCGACACTTACAGTTAGTGAGGTTATCCCGGTTGAGATAAGAAAAACTGCTAGCGTTCATGTTGAAACAGATATTTCAGATCAGTCATATATTCCAGGAGATATTGCTCAATCAATGACTTTTGAAGTAACCAATAATGGCAATATTGCTGACACATTCAACATGAGCCTAAATCTGCCACAAGGAATGAATGCTCAGTTCACCAATTTAGTAAACGGTCAATTAACCCCAGTTATTGACAGTGGTGCGAGTTACAATGTTACTGTTGAGTTCTCTTTTGATAGTGGCGTAAGTGGTAATTTGCAAATGGTGATTATTGGAAAGAGTGAGTTTGATAACACGGTTATTGCCAGTGGTGGCTCAACATACTCTGTAGGAAGTTCCAATCAGTGGCTTAAGATACTACCATCTCAACAAGTAATTATCGATGATTTTGAAAATGAAGTAGTTCTGGAAGTTACAGTTAGAAATCAATACTCTAGTGCCCAATCGGTATCAA
This sequence comes from Candidatus Poseidoniaceae archaeon, assembly GCA_022451835.1. Taxonomy (GTDB): domain Archaea; phylum Thermoplasmatota; class Poseidoniia; order Poseidoniales; family Poseidoniaceae; genus MGIIa-L1. The sequence goes on along the minus strand of JAKUNX010000025.1, from coordinate 9,827 downwards.
TGGACATTGATTATGGCAATTCCAGTAGTTGGTATCAGTCGAGAATCGATAGTAGTGACCGCCAATTTGTTCTAGGTACGGGTGATGACTCAGTTAGAGTAGTAACAATTAGATTCGAGGTTACTGAAGACACTTTGAAGAATTTAGATAGCCCCACATTTGATTCTGAAATTATTCTTTGGGCTCGCTCAGATACTGTCAGTGATGCTGCTCAATCTAATATTCAAATTCAGTTAAGAAAGATAATTATCGAGACCAATGATGATGCAGGTTCAGGATTTGACTTTGCAGGAGCGGCAACTTGGCTTGCATTCATTGTTGTTATCGTTGGTGGAATTGTTGTAACGATTAGAATTCTAAGAAGCGTTGAAGAAGAGGAAGACGAATATGCGAATTGGGGTCAAGAAGGATATCAAGATAGCTTAACCTCAACATACCAGTCGGTTATCTCGGCACCAACTGTACCTTCTGGACCACCAGCAACTGTACCAACATCTATGCCACCTCAAGCACCAGAGCCTCCAACATCTATGCCGCCTCAGGTACCCGATCCACAAGCACCAGCCAAACCAGTTCCCGAAATAGCACCCGAACAACCTACAACTCCTGCAACCCCTGCAGGGCCACCTTTGCCGGCAACAGGCCTTCCAGAAGGATGGACAATGGAGCAATGGAACGCATACGGTGAAATGTGGCTGTCACAAAATCAGCAAAACTGAATTTAATTATCTAATTCTTTAATCGTAGGGTTCAAGACTAGATTGCCCTCGCAGACAATGAGGCGACAATATGTACGGTAATGGACAAGCACCAATTTTCATTTTGAAAGATGGCACTCAAAGAACAAGAGGTAGAACCGCTCAATCAAACAACATAGCAGCGGCGAAAGCCGTGGCAGATGCAGTAAGATCTACTCTTGGTCCAAAAGGAATGGACAAGATGCTAGTGGATTCAATGGGTGATGTTGTAATTACCAATGATGGTGCAACAATTCTCAAAGAAATGGATATTGAACATCCAGCAGCCAAGATGATTATCGAAGTCGCAAAAACCCAAGAGCAACATTGTTTTGATGGTACTACTACTGCAGTAGTTCTATCAGGAGAATTACTCAAGCGAAGTGAAGATTTGATTGAACAAAATGTTCACCCAACCGTAATATGTGAAGGATTTAGATTAGCGGCTGAGAAAGCAGTTGAGTTATTGGAAAGCCATGGTATTGCGACAAAGAATGATGATGCAGTCTTGATGGAAGTAGCAAAGACCGCTTTGACCGGTAAATCTGCTGGTGCAGTTAAGTCTTTCATGGCTGATATTTGTGTTAGGTCAGTTAATGCTGTTGGAATTATTGAAGGAGACCAAAGAATTGTTGATCTATCAGATATTAAAGTAGAAAAGCGCCAAGGAGGGTCTATCAAAGATTCTAACTTAATTGATGGAATTATTCTAGACAAAGAGAGAGTTCATGCTGGTATGCCAAGATCAGTTAAAGGCGCTAAGATTGCATTGGTTAATTCAGCAATTGAAGTAAAGAAAACTGAAGTTGACGCTAAGATACAAATTACTGACCCAAATCAATTATCAAAATTTCTTGAAGAGGAAGAAAATTACATCAAAGGCTTAGTTGTGAAGATTCAAAACTCCGGAGCAAATGTATTAATTTGCCAAAAAGGCATAGATGAATTGGCACAACATTACATGGCTAAAGCAGGGATTTTTGCTATTAGAAGAGCCAAGAAATCTGATATGGAAGCATTGTCAAAAGCGACCAGTGGTAAGATTGTCACCAATCTTGACGATCTGACTAGTGACGATTTAGGTAATGCGGAGAAAGTTGAAGAGAAGAAAATAGGAGAATCTGAAATGACCTTTATCACTGGATGCCCGGAGGCAAAATCTGTTTCAGTACTTCTTCGTGGCGGAACTGAGCATGTAGTTGATGAAATTAGGCGAGCATTTGACGATGCTGTAGGTGTTGTTTCAGTTGCTTGGGAAGCTGGCGCAGTTTTGACCGGGGGCGGAAGTGTTTTGGCTGCATTGTCAAGAGATCTTCGAACCTTTGCTGAAACGGTTGGAGGAAGAGAGCAAATGGCAATTGAGGCATTTGCTTCTGCGTTAGAAATAATTCCCCGAACTTTAGCTGAAAATGCTGGTCTTGATCCTGTGACTACACTAATTGAACTAAGAAAAGCTCATGCTGACGGTCAATCAAATGCTGGAATCAATGTCTATGAAGGCGGAGTAGTCGACATGAAGGGTGCCAATGTACTCGAACCAATTAGAGTGGTTGAACAAGCAATACAATCTGCTACAGAAACTGCAGTTATGATTCTAAGAATAGATGACGTAATTTCGTCCAAGGGAGTCTCAATGGGAGACGAGATGGGCGACATGGGCGATTTCCATATGTGATTTGGTCTACAAAAAAGCGTCTATTGAAATGTCTCTCCCTATGGGAGAGCAAGCAAGATTCAAAGACTACGGGAGATAGGGCGTGATAAGGCCAAGGTGATTATGCATGTCGGTTGTCGCGAAGGTTTGGATTGAAGATGATTGTATCACCTGTGATGCATGTGAAGACATCGCTCCTGAAGTATTCGAAGTTACGGATGAAACTTCGAAAATTCTTGCAGCGGTTAGAACTGATGGTACCTTCGACAGAAATACTGGTAAAGCACCTTTAGCAGGAGATTTTGGTTCTCAATATGGGGAATTAATTATGGAAGATTCGGAAGCTTGCCCGGTTGAGATTATCAAATACGAATTGGTTACAGATGGTGCAGAAGTTGTCGAAGTAGAAGCCTCAGCAGAAGTTGCAGAAGTTGCAGTAGAAGCAGTCGCTCCTGCCGTTGCAGTTTCCGGAGCAGCCAGTGGAGAATTATTGGCCTTAATGGAGGGTGACAGATCTCTTGCAATTCTATTTGGCTCTCAAACCGGTAATGCTGCTGGATTGGCAGAAAAGACCGCCAAACTTGCAGCAAACTATGGATTGATTCCTACAGTATATGATATGGATGGACTTGATGTATCTACATTGGCTAATCACAAGAGAACGCTGATCATAACTTCAACATGGGGCGAGGGTGAAATGCCAGACAATGCTGAATCCCTTTGGCAGACTGTTAATTCTCAAGGGCCATCCCTTTCCGGTGTTAATTTCAGTGTCTGTGCTATCGGTGATACAGCTTATGATGAGTTCTGTAAAGCAGGTACTGATTGGGAAGAAAAGTACCAAGCACTTGGCGCTAACAAGGTTCACCAAATTCAGTTGTGCGACGTCGATTACGAGCCTCCTTGGGCATTATGGGTTGCAGAAGCATTGCCAAAAATTGCTTGCGTAGATTCCTCTGGTACACTTCAAATTGAACTTTTAGACCAAATGATTGCTTATGGAAGTAGTAGTGATGAGGAAGAAGTTTCTGGCGATTTTGCACCTAGAGCAGTAGACAAGACTGAATTATCAGTCACACTAGAAATTTTCCGATATTGTCCAACAGCTGCAGAATCAGGATGGGATACAGTAATTTGCTCAATACCCGCTAATGCCTCTATCCAAGATATGCTGATGGCTGTCAAGAATAGTGTAGATGGAAGTTTAACTTTTAGAGTTGGAAACGGAACAGGCTCGCCAACCTCAGGTGTAAGAGTCAATGGAAGGCTTGCATTAGCGGACATAACCAGTATTTCTGATGTTGTTGGAGCAGATGGTAGAATCAAGATAGAACCTATCCCTGGATATCCGGTAATTAGAGATTTAATGGTTGATTATTCTAAGTTTGAAGAAAACCGTATGAAAGCAAAACCATGGATGTCGTCCAGTCCAAGAGAAGGTGAATATCTAATCAATGGAGTTGCAGTAGGGGTAATGGACTCTGCTGACGCGGTAAAACTTCATTCGATTAGTGATGTTAGATCATATCATCTTGTTCATTCAATGTCTGATACAGTCGCTTATGATTCCAAGTATGAAGGACCGGGTGTCCATCTACAGAGGTGGAACAGAATTATGGATCCAAGGTCTAGTGAGAAGTACAAGAATTCATTAATTTCATCACTTAATAATTCAAATGGAATTTGGGGAGAAGCGGATTTATCGTCAATCGCAAGATATGGACAGGAAGGTAAGATTGCTTCAAATGGATTAAATGACATTAGAGCCTATATCCTAAATCAAACGAATTATCGAGGCTCACATGGTAGGCTGGTCAAATGGTATGGCCGTAGTGTTAAATGGACTGGTAAATTGAATGAAACTACTCTATACAGGCAAGTTTTGGGTCCTGTAGGTTTAATCAGCAATATTTTTGATGGAGTCTCTGCAAGAATGGTACTAGGATTTACTAGAACAGGAGGGCCTCCAATTAGAAGTCTTCAAGCATTGATTCTACCACCTGCAGGAATTGGTAAAATTCCAAATATGTTCAATTCTAAGGTCAAGAATCACCACCAAGTTGTAGGTTTATTCAATGAAATCGACCAGAGGTTCTAAGTGATTAAGATGCCCAAGATTGCATATTATCCAGGAAATGTTGCAAGAGCTGCATCAATGGAAGTTGAAGATTGTATTCAACCACTTTGCAAAACCCTTGGAATTGATTTGATTGAATTACCAGAGGCAACCAGTGATGGTGGTAACATCATCAAGCAAGCATCAAGCAAACTACAACATGCATTGGTTGCAAGAAATCTTGCTCTAGCCGAGGAAAAAGGACTGGATATTATGACTACTTGCGCTACAAGTCATGGAATAATGAAGGATACCATGGAAGATCTAAACAATGATCCTGTTTATGCAGCACAACTGAATAACTTGATTGCTCGCTCAACTGGTGTTGAATATCGCGGTGAAGCAGATTCATGGCACTTACTTCACTATCTTGTTGAAGAGATTGGCTTGGATAAAGTAACCGATGCAGTAATTAATCCAATTGAACTTAAGATTGCACCATACTATGGCCCAAATATGCAAAGAGCAGGATTCTGTGCTGGGGATGACCCTTTTATGCCAAATTATCTAGAACAACTAATTAGCGCTTTAGGCGGTACTCCGGTTAACTATGACTTGAAATGCCAAAGTGTAGGAGCACCTTCATTACTTACCTTGGAGAAGCCGGTAATGTCTTTGATTTCATCAGTAATATCAGATGCAAAATCAAACGGAGCAGAACTAATTGTTAGCGCATGTACAGTTTCTCATGCAAACCTAGATTCTTATCAAACCAAAGCGGGCAAAAAGACAGGTAAGAATACTAGCATCCCAGTTGTTCATTTGGCAGAATTGATTGCTTTTGCATTTGGCCACTTCCCTGATAGACTTGCTCAATTAAGAACCAGAGCGATTTTAATTGGTGGCTGATTTAGAATATAGTTGAGATTTTGGCTAACTCTTCTTTTGTCAATTCCTCTGCTAATTCATCTAAATCTTGCTTAAAAAATCCGGCTATTGACTGATATTTATTTATCAATTTAGCACAAACCTTGTATTCAAAATTAGTTATTGAGGATAATAATTCAATTTGTTTAGATAAGCCTGAATCATTCCATTTTTGCAATAAATATTCAGATTCATTATTGTTATTTACCATGTTTGAAATTTCTATAGAAGCCGCCTCACAGCACTTGATTACTTCAGACTCGTCATTTTCAGTGTACTTGACGAATTCTCTTATTGCTTTAGAAAATTGTCCACTTTGTTTTGCAATTAAGTAAACTAGGTGGGCAGATTCCATAGAATCTTTAGTAGTAAGTATTGGAATTCCCAAATCAAGAGTAACATGGGCTAATGCACCTAAAACAGCATTTGGATGAACTGAGTTGCCAATTTCACCTAATTCAATTAACAGTAATGGCTGCAATTCAGCATTTTTCATCCGTTGACATTGTTTAAACAACCTTTGATCAATTATTGAAGTAAGTAAATCTCTTGATGTCTTTCTTTCAATCAATATGTCACCATGTATCAAAATATCACCTGTTGTCAGGTTTTCATATTGTACAGTCATTCCAAGACTACTGATATATGCTGATAGAGTTGATGAAGCCTCTCTATGATCTAGAGTAATTGTAGCACTAATGTTATCTGTCAAAGTATCGATTATTTCATTGGCTGCATTAATAGATTCAATTTCTTGTTCTCTTGATTGTGAGACTTTATCTGCTTGATTGCCAAAAAAATCATCTAAACCGGTTTGATTACGTGGCCGTTTATCTTTTGCATCAATGATAGTTTTCTTGTTAGTCACACTTTGCAGTGTTTTACTATCAACGACCTCAATAGGTTTTTCAGTAGGGTAAAGGGATGCCAATCTAACTGTTTCTAATTCTAGGAATTTGTCAGATGAAATTATTTCTCCATCTACATTTATTTCAAATGATGACAAAGAATCATCAGATGAATTAGGCCTAAATTGAATTCTTCCCTGACGTTCAATTTCAGCTAAATTATTGTACATTTTCCGCTCTCTTGCTTTGGCAGCATGACTAACAAATTGATCTCTAGTATCTTTTGTAACAAGAGTTTTTACCGTTCCAGAACTTTGTCGTGCGGTCCTACCTCGACGCTGAATAGACCTTATTGCACTAGGCACTGGTTCATACATCAAAACTAAATCAGCTGCGGGAACATCTAATCCTTCTTCACCAACTGAAGTTGCAACTAGTACATTGACCTGACCATCTCTAAACTCATCGAGCCTTGCAAGTTGTTGTTTTTGCGTCATTCCTTTTTGCTTACCACTAGATGATTGTCCAATAAATTGTGAAACTTTTACCCCTTCTATATTTGTCAGTAATTCAATTAGGTTAGTTACAGTGTAGCGATATTCAGTGAATATTAGTATTCTTGATGAGGGGTTTTGTTTAATTCTCTGTTCAACCATAGATCTTACAATTTCAGCCTTAGGGTGTAACTCTTCCAAGTCTTTAGCATTCGTTCTAAAGTTATGAATTACCGGTTTAGCAAGAAATCTGTTAGTACCTCTATCGCCACTTCGTCCTTCAGTTTCGGCTTTATCTAAGAATGCTAATGCTGCTTTTATTCCTTGAGTTTTTAGTAAGTCGAGCAGCATATGCATCCGTCGAATATCAGAAACTTTTCTGGCAGCGTTATAGCCTCTTGCATCTCTACGATTTATTGCCCTGCTAACAGCCATTTGAGTATCGGTGATTATTTTGCAGTGATGTGTTTTACCGGCCCCATAAACCCCATTCTTTGAATACTTTCTACTTCGTTTGCTTGATGTTCTTGTAATGGGAAAATTAGTGCCTTTAAGGATTCAGGTAGTTCGACATTGATGATGTCATTATGTAATGTCACGGCATATGGTTTCAGCAATGATTCGTCTTTTATTGAGACATCAAGCCTATCAATTCCTAAGCGTTTAGCCACTTCAAGAATAGCTGCTTTACTTGAACCAGGACTTGCAGTTGCCGCTAGTGTAAAACCCGCTGGATTGTGATTTAGGTATAAGTCTCCTACTTGGGCATAAGCATGATTTCCAGTAGCATGGTGTGCTTCATCAAAAATAATTAATGAGACGTCATTAAGTAATATTTTACCATTAGTGGCATCATTTCTAATGACTTGCGGTGTTGCCATTAAAATACGCGCTTTATCCCAAATTTCAGAACGCTTATCAGGCGATGTTTCACCGGTGTAACGCAAGATTTCTTCAGGAGCAATATCGATCATTTCTCTTGCCATTCGTTGTTGTTGAGCAACTAATCCAGTTGTAGGAGCAATTAAGATTATTTTCTTATTTTGCAATCTAAGGAATTCTGCCATCACCATCCATTCTACGGCAGTTTTACCGAAACCGGTTGGCATTACCATAAGGCAAGACGACGATAGAGCATTTTTTAGCGCTCTTATCTGATATGCTCTAGCCTCTACCCCATCTTGCAGCAATGGGTGTACGACGGTAGGCATCAAGTCATCTTCTTGTCGAGGGTTCAAAAGCATGATGATAATTAATACCAACTTTAAACCATAAAAATCTCTTTATTTCTATGTCGCATAATCGATTGACACAATCCCAATGTAGACCGAACCACTCATATACCACAGGTAAGTCGGATGGATGCTCAAAGGTGAGTAGCCAGACACAATGGGCCATCCCAAGAGGACCCCAATAGTCTCGTTCCGCAATCGTCGGAAAGAGGCGCAGTGTCACGGCTACTCCTGTCCTGAGAGCCCTCGTACGCCCTCTCGGTGGGGCCCCTGCGTTGTAGAAATAATGGAGGAATCCGAATGGCGAAGAGAAGTCACCCACGAAGAGGTTCGATGGCATTTAGCCCGCGAAAGCGTGCTAGACGTCCATTTGGACATGTTAAGTCGTGGCCAAAAACCGAAGCGAGCGAAGTTAGAATACAAGGATTTGCTGGATGGAAAGCCGGCATGACACACATTCTAGCTCGTGATTTAAACCCAAGAAGCCCATCTGCAGGTCAAGAAACAAGAGTTCCTGTTACTGTAGTAGAATGTCCTAAGATGAGAATTTTAGGTGTTCGTGGATATCAAATGACTCCTTACGGAAAGCAAGCCGTAGGTGAAGCATGGGCTGATGCAGGACAAATTGCAGATGCATTTAGCGACCTATTCAAGAGGTTGCCAGAGCGTAAAGAGCACGATGCAGAGAAGCATTTTGAAAACCTAGAAAATTCAGATTTGTGTGAAGTACGTATGATCGTAGCCACTCAACCAAGTCAAATTTCTAGTGTTCCAACTAAGATTCCAGATGTTATGGAAATTGGATTAGATGGCGGAACTAGCAGCGAACAATTAAATTTCGTTAAAGAAAAATTAGGGGAAGAATTTTCCTTCGCTGATTGCTTTGAAGAAGGAGCACTAACTGACATTGTTGCAGTAACCAAAGGATACGGATGGCAAGGTGTTATCCGAAGATTCGGTGGAAAACTTCAATCACACAAGAACTCCAAGAAGCGAAGACAACATGGTAACATGGGTGACTTCGGTACTGGATATGTTCGTAAGACAATTAGGCAAGGTGGCCAAACTGGATACCACCAAAGAACTGAATATAACAAGAGAATCCTTAGAGTTGCTAACCCTGAAGAACATTCAATCACACCTGCTGGCGGTTTCCTACATTATGGCGAAGTAAAGTCAGACTATATCCTAGTAAAGGGTAGTGTACCAGGTCCTTCAAAGAGATTGATTAGATTTAGAGATCCAACAAGAGGATCAGACAAGACTCTACATGATTATGAAATCACTTATGTGAGTACCGCATCCAAGCAGGGGGCCTGAAGATGAAAGTTGCTGTAAAGGATATTACCAATACAATCAGCGCCGATGAACTCGATGCAGGTCGTTTGCAAGACACGTTTGATATTTCAGTCAAAAATGGTTCAAAGGTAACTCTGCCAGAGTCTTTCTCAACTCCACTTCGAGATGATCTAGTTAAGTTAGCAGTTGCTTCAAGCCGTGCTAACAGAAGACAACCTTACGGTTCAAGGCCACATCAAGGAAAGAAGAGACCAATGGCAGGTATGAAACATTCAGTTGAATGGTGGGGCAAGGGACGAGGTGTCTCAAGAATCATGCGAAGAACCGGTCAGCGAAGAGGTGCTCAAAATCCTCATACTTTAGGTGGTAGAAGAGCTCACGGACCAAAGGTTGAGAAGAATTGGGGCAGAAAGTTGAATCAAAAAGAGCGCAGACTCGCAAGAGATTCCGCTCTTACCGCAAGTACTGACATGGACATGGTAAGTTCTCGTGGCCACAGAGTTTCAGATGATGTTGATGCTTTACCAATTATTCTTGGCAATTATGTTGAAGTCAGAGACGGTAAGTCGCAAAAGTTCGA
>JAKUNX010000024.1 GCA_022451835.1 Candidatus Poseidoniaceae archaeon | reverse complement strand
GGAGGGCCTCCTTCTGGCCCACTTGGTGGTGGACTGCGACTGGGACCTTTTGGAGGACCTCCGGAGGGCGGTGACTTTCTTGATCCTCCCGGCGGTCCACTTCTTGAGGGGCCTTTTGGTGGACCTCCTCGAGAAGGACCTTTAGGAGGGCCGCCTCTAGATGGGCCTTTTGGAGGGCCGCCTCTAGATGGGCCACCTGGAGGGCCACCTCTTGAAGGAACACTTGGCGGAGCCCTTCTAGGAGGGTCTCTACTAGGTAGTTCTGGCTCATCATCTTCCTCGTCTTCGAAAATCGCTCCACAATGAGGGCATTCAGTATCGCTTTCTTTGACAAGTCCATCACAGATTTCGCAAGCAAACATTTCTTCTTCTTCCTCGTCAGATAGGTTCTCTATCTCTCCATCCTTGGAACGGTATAGATTTATCACTGCAATATAGTCGAATCCTTTTAGCGCAATTTCAGTTTGTATAGCATGCTCAAAAGCATGGGAAAGTTCTTCTGGTGTATCTAAAACACGTCCATCATCAATGAAAGTAATGTTAACATTAATGACTCCATCTTCTAATTTTGCTTGAGGGGTTTCAACTGCAACTCCTCTCTTTCTAGCAACTCTTCTAACTGCAACTTCGCACATTCTTCTCAAGAATGCATCATTTGGTGCATCTTTTTGTCCTCCAAGAGCACCTGTTAGAATTTCTTGTGCAGCATTAGTTTCATTACGCAGATGAGCAGGTAGGTCTGCGCCTAAGTTCGATAATACATTCGATGCTGATTCCTGATTCATATTCAGCCATTGATTTCTCCTCTCACTCTTCATTGCTTTCTCTGCTTCAGCTAATCGATTAACCATTTCATCTGTTGGAGATGATGATTGATTATTTGGAACTATATTCTGAACACCTGAAAGGGGCATATTACCCAAATTATTACTTGGTAATTGTTGATTTAAATTGGTTTGATCATTGATTGGGTTTTGATATCCCTGCGGAGGGAAATTACCAGATGGGGGGATGTTTTCATTTTGCATACTTTGTGCAATTTGCCGCATCAATTCTGGTGAAACTGCATTTGGATCTGAAATAGACATCTCCCTTTGATGTCTAATTGCTTCACCTGAGACTACGCCAAAATTTCTTCCTCCTGAGACCTCTTGCCCGGATAGCCCTACTGAATTTGGGGCATTAAATCCCCCAGCTCGTGACATATCTTGACGAGAACCACACTCAGGACAGAAAATGCTGTCAGCTGGTATCTCTTCGCCGCAAGAGTCGCACTGCATATAATCCCCTCAACTAGACGGTGAGTTAATCCCAATAAAGCCTTACTATTATTTTCACCATGAAAATACATTGTTTTTTGGTATAATTATTTTAGAGAAATTAACATAAATATCTATTCCAATACTAAATTTATCTAACCATTTTACCATAGGGTCAATAACAATTAGTCTTTGGATTATCATGAAGGGATTATATGTCAGTACTTATCAATGAAAAAATTGATAATTTGTTAAAATCTACTTCACGTTCCTTTTATCCGACTTTGAAATACCTTCCAAAGAAGGTGCGTGGTCAAATAGGTCTGCTATATCTATTGGCAAGAGTAGCTGATACCATTGCTGACTCTAAGCATGGAGAGACTGAGGAATTGTTAAGGATACTTCGAAATTATAATGACGTAGCTCAAGGTAATTCATCAACATTGCCAGAATTCTCTGAACTTGCAGAGATTCAAGATAATCCTAATGAAGCTGAATTATTAAAAAATGTCAAAGATGTAATAGATGGATTGCAAGTTTATGATGAAAGTGATCAAGAAAGGATGTTAGAATGCCTGAATATTATAGTTGGTGGACAAATACTTGATCTCGAAAGGTTTGGTACCGCAAAGGAAGGAGGCAGTATTTCTGCCTTGAAAAATAATCAAGAAATGGACGACTACACCTATAGAGTTGCAGGATGTGTTGGTGTTTTTTGGACAAAAATGTCGCTCGCTCATTTAATCTCAATGCCGACTGAAAAGCAAGATGATTTCTTTGAGAAGGGTATTAGATTTGGCAAAGCATTACAGATGATTAACATCTTGCGAGACATCCCAGAAGACCTTAGATTCGGTCGCTGTTACATTCCTGTGGAAGAATTAGCAAAGCATAATTTACAACCAAAAGATCTTCTAAATCCAAACAACATAGATAAGTTTAGACCACTATATGATGAATATTTAGATTTAACAAATGAACATTTAGATGAAGCAGTAGAATATATCAAAATGCTCCCTGAAACTCAATTTAGACTCAAAGCATCATGTATGCTACCTGTTTTGATAGGACAAAGAACTGTTTCTTTACTTAGGGAAGGCAATATTCTTGATTCCTCAGATAGGATCAAAGTGACTCGTGATGAGATTAAGTCATATGCTAGAAAATTACCTCGTGCACTCTTGATCCCCGGTGGTGTTAAACGCTTGTTAGAAAAAAATAAAGATGGGAGAAATAGTTCTTAGTGAGACTAGTAAACACAAACTTACTTACATTTTATATATCTCATTAATCGTTGAATCGATTAGACTTTTTCCCTGCCCTTAGTGATACTTTTTTGCAAAGCAATCAAAAAGGAGGACTAATACAGCAAAACGATAGGGATGTTGGAACGCCGAAAACCTTTGGATTTGTTGTTTCCTCTAAAAGGAAATGCAAAATCTAGAGAATTAGGTGATGAAACCTCTAAAATGACAACCCTAGATAGACTTCGTGCAGGTGTTGTACTTGCTCGTGACGCGGTAAAAGCAGTTAGCGTTACTGCAATGGAGGCATTAAGAGAAGGTGTTGCATTCATTGGAATTACTGAAAGAAATGAATTAGTCGACCCATTTCAAAATCTTGATGCACCGATTTGGTCTGAAAAACCACCTCAAGAATTACTGAAACTGGCTTATCAATACTGTGAAAAACTTACTATCCAAGAGGCTGGTAATTTCTATCACTCATTCAAGTATTTACCAGATGAACAAAGATTTGCAATGTGTGCAGTATATGCATTCTGCCGTAGAGCAGATGATATTGCTGATGGCGATTGGGCGGATAGATTCCCTGGCAGTGTTGGGCAAACTGATCCTGAAGCAATAGCGTACAGAGAACAATTGGAAGCTTTACAAAATAGGGGTTCTATTCTTGATGAAGAATCATATTTGAACAAGATTACTCAATTGTTTTTCTTTAGGAAAAAATTGTCTACATGTTACACCGATGTATACTCCACAGACCCAGTATTTCTTGCTTTGAAGGATACTGTTGAATCTTATGGGATTCCAAGAAACGTGTTTGATGACTTAATTTCTGGAATGGAAGATGATCTTTACAACAATCGTTATCGAACATTTGACGAACTCTATGATTACTGCTATCGAGTTGCTTCTGTAGTTGGACTAATGTGTATCGAAATTTACGGATACAATGATCCTATTGCTAAGAAATATGCAGAGTCATGGGGTATTTTTATGCAATTAACCAACGTATTGAGAGATGTTGGCGAGGATATTGAAAGAGATAGAGTTTATTTGCCATTAGATGAACTTGAAAAGAATGGAATTCAAGAATCTGAATTAGATGGTAAAGTTGTATTAAACAAAACTTGGGAACCTTATTGTTATCATTATGCGAGACGAGCTAGAACTTACCTTGAAGAAGCAAGACAATTATTACCACATCTTCCTCGAAGAACTAGATATTCTCCGGCTGCAATGATTGCTTTCTATGATAAGATTCTACGTCAAATCGAAAAAGAGCAAGGTGACGTATTCACCAAGCGAGTCAAATTAAACAAAATACAAAAGATGAGTTTAGCAGCTGCTGTATATGTTAGACACAGAATGTTACCAAGAATACTAGATCCTATCTGGAATGGTTTAGCAAGAATTGGCTTATTGCCATCAGTGTGATTTCACAGAGTTCTTGTAAAGGCTTGAATGCCTGTTATGTATCTTCCAATGATTAGATTGTGAATATCATGAGTCCCTTCATATGTCTTAACAGACTCTAAATTAGCCATGTGACGCATTACTGGGTACTCATCAAGAATACCGTTAGCACCATGTATGTCACGTGCGGTTCGAGCAATCTCAAGAGCAATATCGACATTGTTCATTTTAGCCAAAGATATTTGCTCGTTGAACCATGTACCATCATCTTTCTTCTTTCCAAGATGGTAAGCTAACAATTGCCCTTTAGTAATCTCTCTAAGCATCCAAGCAAGTTTGTTTTGAACCAATTGATAAGACGCAATTGGTACATCGAATTGTATTCTTGAGAGAGCGTATGTCTTGGCACTATGGAAACATGCCATAGCGGAACCAAGAGCGCCCCAAGAAATGCCGTATCGAGCATTATTTAGGCATGAAAAAGGCCCTCTTAGACCTTTCACATTAGGCAGAATACGGTCTTTTGGAATCTTACAATCTTGGAAAACCAATTCACTGGTAACTGATGCCTTTAGGGAATGCTTACCCTTCATTTCAGGGGCAGAAAATCCTTCATCACCTTTTTCGACAATAAATCCTTTGATTACTCCATCTAACTTGGCCCAAACTATTGCTACATCTGCTATAGTACCGTTAGTGATCCACATTTTTGCTCCATTAAGTAAATAATGATCTCCCATATCTTCAGCTTTGGTTATCATATCGCCTGGATTAGAGCCATAATCGGGTTCAGTAAGTCCAAAACATCCTATCATCTCTCCAGAGGTCATCTTTGGCAAATAGTAATTCTTTTGTTCTTCACTTCCGAAATCCCAAATTGGGTACATTGCTAATGAGCCTTGTACTGAAGCAAAAGATCGAAGTCCTGAATCTCCTCTTTCAAGTTCTTGACAGATTAAACCATATGCTACATAGGATAATCCTGGGCATCCATAGCCCTTGAGAGGCGCTCCAAGAACCCCCATTTCACCTAGTGCGACTCGCCACTCATCAGGGAAAATTCCTTCTTCGCAAGCATGTTCAATTTTGGGTAAAACTTCTTCATCTACCCAATCTCTCACCATATCTCTAATCATTATTTCTTCTTCGGTTAATAGGCTCTCTATATCGTAAAAATCTAGCCCTTCGAACTGCTCCATGTGTTCTCCCCAGTTCTACGGGGACATAGGCGCTTCAATAACCTAACTACGTTTAGAAGAAGGTCGTTTCTTAATTTTCCTCCTTAACTGATTATATTTTCTTTGCAAAAAAGGACTATTCATGTAGATTAATCCCAAAATTACTCCTGGCACAGAAACAGATACAGCCACTAGAATTATTGTTGTCATCATACTATTGTCAATCTCAATTTGATTGGGTTCGAACGAAATAACATTACCGTTGGATGTTAAGAGAAAACCGTTGTTGAAATCGTTTTCCCAAACATAAGAAATCTGTCTACCCGAGATGACTGAATCCCAATCACTGAACTGGTTTGATGAGATTTGAACTTTGGCTATATCGTTAATAGAGTCATATCTAACCGTTGCAGAAGGTGCAAGATAGATAATAGAAGAACTAGAATAACCTCTTGATGAAGCAATAAAATCACCCTCTAGAGTTCTATATTCCACCATATCTCCAACTGAAGATTTAGTATGGTCTACGGTATTTAGCAGAATCGAAATCATTCTAAGACCGCTACCGAAAGCAACACATTCGTTTAATTGAGCATCTGGGCAATCAATATCAATCCAAGTATCAGTTTTGGTTCCGCTTATCCATGTTAAGTTATGAGTTGCACCAATTACCCCCAAGCCACTTGAAAGAGTGGAAACAACACAAATATCATAGTTCATATGGCATGAAATTCCAGTTATCTCAGAATTTGCATTGTTGCCAAGACTCATGAAACCTGTTCCTTCTGAAAAGCGCCAAACCTCACCATCCTTTGCCGCGAAATAAGCATAATCTCCTGCACTGCGCCATTCAACTACACTCAAATCTCTACCAAGAATTGCTCCGGTACCATTGACAATAGTGACACTATGATCGATTTTCTCATACCGCATTGCCGTCCCAAAGTCTCCCGCAATCAATGCTGCTTCACTTCTCGGATGCCAAGATACATCATTAAAATCGTGTTCTCTTGCACTATTCAATTCTACATCTAGGGAACGGTCACCAGCATTTTTTGCTGAAATTAAATGCGCATATCCCTCATTGCCAACCAATAATACTGATTCTCCATCAGGAGAAACTGCGGCTGTGGAAATACCTAGATCATAATTTGCGATAGATGATTCTAAAGACAAATCTACTTGTTTGCTCTCAGCAATTACAATAGGGAGTAACAGAATCATTATCAGTGAAATTGGCAAAACGTAATTGACTCGCACAACTACTCCACAAAGTGCTTAATCAAAATATTTCTCTTTAGCCTTTTTTGACGGTGAGCCTTATGTTTAATGGTGTTTTGGCCTGCTCATGGAGAAATTCTCAGTAAAGCGCGGAATTGTTAAACAGATCGGTGGAAATGCAGGGCTAGCTAAATTAGCAACAGAATATTTTGATGGTGTAAATGCCAACTCAGAAGGAGTATTTGTTGCCTCATTTGGGATTCTAACCAAAGTTCAAGGTCACTTTGATAGTGAAGGAAAATTGGTTGTTGATGTTGAACAACTGAAAGGTGATGCTCTAGGAGAATTCTTGAATGCAGAAGGTGGAAGAGAACAAGCCATGGAGTCAAGAAAGCGCTGGTCGGGATTCTTGGATGAAGCAACAGGATATAATGCCAAGCAAAGAGGCGACAAAGCCAAAGAGGAAGCAAAGAAATTCTCTAAAGCAAAATCGGCAATCAAGATGGCTCACAAGTCAATGCAAATGAGTACTAAATTGACCGATGAAATTAAAGAAAAGGCTTTGGCAATGATCGCAGAATTAGAATCAATGATTGAAAATGGCGATGCGCCATCAGAAGGCAAGGTAAAGAAACTCAATGATTTATTTTGAGGTGATAGATTATGGATATTGAACAAATGATGATTCAATATCAAGAAAGATGTCCTCGAATAAAGGAATTAAATGAATCACAAATAGAGCGAATTCACAAGATTGTTGGTTCAGTTGAAGAAACTGTCGGCCTAGATTACCTAGTTGATTGTGTTGCTGATGGAGTTAGTGCTGGTGGTGACGGCGTTCTGAGATGCTATGTGGGTTTTGAACCATCGGGGAAAGCGCACATTGGATGGAAAGTTCTCTCTCTTCAATTGAAAAGAATGTTAGAGGCTGATGTCAATGTGTTGGTTTTCCTTGCTGATTGGCACGCTTGGATAAATGATAAATTCAATGGTAGTATGGAAAATATTCAACTTACTGCACGATATATGGAAGAAACATTTAGAGCACTTTTAGACTACCCTCCAGAAGGAGATGGACCAGGTGAATTAAGATTCTATTATGCATCTGAACTTATGGATAGTGGAAACTACTGGGCCAGAGTTCTAAGGTGTTCAAAAGGAGCAACACTAGCCATGGTTAGAAAAACTTTCACGATTATGGGTAGAGATGAGGCTTCTTCAGACCACGATTTGTCGAAGTTTTTCTATCCAGCAATGCAAGCCAGTGATATCTTTGAATTAAACATAGATATTGCAATTGGAGGAATGGATCAAAGAAAAGCCCATATGTTCATGCGCGATGTAGCTAGCAAGTATGGTTGGAGAAAGGCTACTTGCTTACACACTCCAATTATCTCTTCATTGAAGGCAAGTGGTTCAAGGATGGAAAGTTTTGACCATAAAATGAGCAAATCCGACCCTGGAGGTGCCATATTAATTCATGATGAGCCAAAAAAATTACGAAAGAAAATGCAAAAGCATGCTTATCTAAATCCAGATGATGAAAATTCACCAATTTATGAACTTGCAGAACATGTAATTTTGCCTGAATTCGGTGAAATAATTGTCACACCAAACCCGAAATTCGGTGAACCATCAACATGGACTGATTTGAATGAATTTAAGCAGGCTGTAATGAATGGAACTCTACACCCATTGGATGCTAAACTAGGTGTTGCGGATGGCATTTCTCGTGGGTTGGAAAAAGTTGCACAGCACTTTGAAAATAGCCCTGAATTACTTGAAATGGTTAATCAAATAGTAAGTAAAAAATAACTTCCAATTCATTGCTTTTGCACCAATTCTTGAATACAAATGTTCATCAATCTAATTCTCTACGATTACTTGTTGGTGATACAATGGTAAATATTGCTGTATTGGTTAAACAAGTTCCAGATAGTAATTCTAAAATACAAATAACGGGAGACAGGGTAGACTTATCAAGTGTAAAAATGGATATTAGTCCATACGATGAGTTTGCAGTAGAAAATGCATTACAACACAAGGATTCCAGTGGCGGTACTGTTACTGCTATAACATTAGGAGGATCTGGTGCTGATAAGGTTTTGAAAGGTGTAAAAGCCTTAGGAGTAGATAACATAGTAAGATTGGATTATGATGGATTTATGGACTCAAATGGTTTACAATCTGTACTTGCCAGTGAAATATCATCTGGGGGCTATGATGTAGTATATTGCGGAAAATCTGCTGCTGATACCGGTGCTGGTTCAACTGGGCCAGGAATTGCTGAAAGACTTGGTTGGTGTTCCGTGTCAAATATCATTGATATTAAATTCGAAAATGGTCTTACAGTCACATCACCTGCAGAGGGTGGTAATGCCATAATTTCAGTCAACCTACCAGCTGTTGTAAGTTGTGACAAAGGTGCAACAAAAGTTAGAAAATCAAATGTAAAAGGAATCATGATGGCGAAAAAGGCACAGGTTGAAGTTAAGTCAGTAAGCCCTCCTGCTGCTTCTGTAACTATTGTTTCTCAAGTTATGCCGCCAGCAAAACCGGCAGGCAAAAAATTCGAAGGTGCAGCGTCAGCCGAAACAGTTGCTCAACTACTTAGGGATGAGGCAAACATAATTTGAGGTGAAAAAAATGTCAGATACAATAGTAATTGCAGAATTATCAAAAGGAAAAATTAGTGCTATAACAAATGAACTTGTAACCGCTGCAAACCAATTGGGTTCCAATTGTACCCTTGTAGTGCCATGCAACGATTCGGCTATCGCAAATGATGCTAGTAGTATATCTGGAGTATCAAAAATCATTGCAGCAAAATCTGGAGTTTTCTCCAATTATGATGCTGCATCATGGGCAGAGGCACTTGATGCTGTTTCTCCAAGTGGCATTATAGTCACTTCTGCTTCTACACAATCAAAAGATTTAGCTGCAAGACTTGCTGCTAGAAGAACAATATCAGTTGTTCAAGATGTTGTTGAAATAAGCAATGATGGAACGGTATTGACAAGTCCAGTTTATTCTGGAAAGGCATTGCAAAGTGTCAAATTATCTAGTGATGCTGTTGTTTCAGTTCGTGCAAATGTGTTTTCTCCTGCTGATAACTCTGGAAGTAGCGAAGTTCAGGTTATTGATACATCAGGAAACGTTACAACCGCACTCAAAGAAATGGTTCAGAGAGCTTCAGAAAGATTGGATGTTTCCGAAGCAAATATCATTATTTCCGGTGGCAGAGGAATGGGTAATCCCGGAAACTTCAGCCATCTCGAAGAAATTGCTGACAAACTCGGTGCTGCAGTTGGTGCATCAAGAGCTGCTGTCGATACGTGGGATGAAATTCCCCATTCAATGCAAGTAGGTCAAACTGGTAAAACAGTAAATCCTAATCTGTATATTGCTGTTGGGATTTCCGGTGCAATTCAGCATCTTGCTGGAATGAGATCATCAAAGTACATAGTTGCGATTAACAAAGATGCTGATGCACCTATTTTCCAACATGCAGATTATGGAATTGTTGCTACTTGGGAAGAAGCACTCCCAATACTTAGCAGTTCACTATCTAATTTACTAGGTTAATTAGATTGATTTACAAATTAAAGATTGCTTACTCCGACAAATGGGTTTGAAGTTTTTTCAGTTCCAATTGTAGTTTTTGGCCCATGCCCTGGGTGGACAATTGTTGATGGATCTAGTGGCCACAATTTCGTAATTATTGAATTAGCAAGTAATTCAAAATCGCCACCTGAATTAGGTAAGTCTGTTCGCCCAACAGAACCAGCAAACAATGTATCGCCTACGAAAATATGACTGTTACCGTCTTCAACATCGACTAAAATACAACAACCTCCTAATGTGTGACCAGGTGTATGAAGTATTTTGAATGTAAATGAACCTAATTTCAATTCCATTCCATCGTGCAACAACTCATCAGCAATTGCTGGTTCTGGCAACTCAAAGCCCCACCTTCTAGCAGATGATTGGACAAGACTTTGCAGATAAAAATCATCTTTATGTAAGTACCAACTTACATTATATTCATTAAGCAAATATGGTATTTCTCCAGAGTGATCAAAGTGGGCATGAGTATTTACTAAAGCTATTACATTACGATTAGAAATTCCATGTTGAGATAATTCTTGATGGTTTTTAGGGCCATTAGACCAGTCAGGCCCTTGTCCACTGAAACCGTTAATCCAATCAATAATTCGAGATGATTCTGCACCCCCATCAATTATCACAGTATCTCCGCTAGATAAATCAGTTATTACAGAACATCTCATTGATAATGCACCGACGACAAATGACTCTATCCACAGGTTATCTTTTTTCAATTTAGATCACCTCCACTTGGATTGAATCTAAAGTCGAATTGCCATCAATATCGATTATTCTAAGCTCAAAACGATATTTCCCTCTGGCTAATTTAACTCTAAGTTTTGGAAGATTGGAAATCTCTTTACCTGTATCATCAATCCAAGAATAACTTACAATCTTACTCTTATCTCCGGTTGTGTTGCCACTATCAAGAACAACAATTGAATGATTTTCATCTCCACAATTATAGACACAATCCTCTCCTGCATTAGCTACCGGAAAATCTGTTATTTGTACTTCATCTAACAATTCTTGTAATAAGTTATCTCCAACTAATTTTTCATTATTTCCATCATCAATTAATTTCTCATTATCCCCTTCTAGAGCTGTTAACAAATTGTTCAAATCATCACCATGAAACTTCAATTGAGATTGTTCTTCAATCGAAATCAACGACTCAAGTTTATCATCATCTGAATAAATTTCTTCGGCGCTTAATTTATCATTCTGTTCTGAAAATTCAAACCATAAGGTTAATTCAGCCTTATCTTTTTCCAATAATTTTAATGATAAATCAATAACTCCTATTGGTTCAATACCTGTGTAATCGTTCTGATCATCACCAGCAAAGTAAAATGTATTTTTGGCAATACAATATGCTGAGTATTGAATGATTCCTTGGTGTTCAACCATCCAATTATCGCCACTACTTGTAACTCCATGAAGATAGAACCAAGACCCTGCAACTACAGCATCATTGGTAATATTTAGAGTCTTAACAGGATATTTACAATCAAAAATTTTATCTGATAAATTGTATTTACCATCATCCAATCTTTCTAATGAATAGATTGCTCCATCGTCAAAACCAAGATATGTGTCTGTTGAATTAGAAGCAGTTACAATCAATCTATTTTTTATTTCATCACGTAGAATTAGTTTATTGTGATATACGTCCCAGATCTCTATTTCTAATGCTTCTTCATCTCCAGGGACCAAGGCATAACCTTCTCTACCGATGATTAAATTCTCAAAAGAATCAATTCCCACTGCAGTTATTGCTTCGCCAACTTCTCCACGAGAGGGTCTATTCCAAATTACTTGTTTACCATCAAAACAGTGCACTGAACCATCTTCTTGGACAACTATCACGCAATTTTTTGATGATAACAATTTAATTATTGAAGTAAATTCAAGATTATTATTGATTATTTTCCCATTATAGTCAACTATTGACAATCTACCTAGATTATCAACTACTGCAATGAAATCTTGACACTTTTCAATCAGCGATAAGCCGCCTGGTATTTCACATTCCCAAATCAATTCACACTGCTTATCAAGGCATTTTAAGCCAAAATTATCATCACCTATAATCAAATTAATATTTTGAAAGAATAAGTCTTTAGCAATACCTTCTATAGATACAGAATTAGGCTTATTACCATCGATTGAGAGATTAATTAAGCCATTTTTTTCAGACCATGCAAGCAAATTGCCATCTTTTGAAACTGCCAAGGCAGTAACTGTTGTTTGAGGCTTGAAAGCAACACTTACCTCATGAGTTAGCATGACAATTCCACCTGCTTAGACACCATTAAATTCACATCAGGTAGAATCATTATGGATATCTAAGATTTGGTCGTCATCATCAAAAGACATTTTTGCGCCATCATTACGTTGTTCATGCAATCTTGCAAGATACTCTTCAGATACGTCACCTGTAACATATTCTCCATTAAAACAACTTGAATCAAATACAATATCACTTGAACTGGCGTTATGTGTTGACTTTTGTAAATCTTCAAGCGTTTGATAAAATAACTTATCTGACTTTATGTGATCATTAATTTCCTCAATAGTTCTACCATTAGCAACAAAGTCCGTAGTAGCTGGCATATCTATTCCGTAAACATTTGGAAATCTTACCGGAGGTGCTGCAGAGGCGAAGTATACTTTTGATGCTCCTGATTCTCTTGCCATTTCTACAATTTGCTTACTTGTAGTGCCTCTAACTATAGAATCATCAACCAATAGAACATTCTTTCCTCTAAATTCATTCTCTATGGTATTCAATTTTCGCCGTACAGATTTTTCCCGTAATTCTTGTCCCGGCATAATAAATGTCCTTCCAACATATCGATTCTTAACAAATCCTTCACGATATGGCACTCCAAGAGAATTGGCCATCTGTAATGCTGCAATTCTTCCTGAATCAGGAATTGGAATTACTGCATCAATATCATGGTCGGGCCAATCCTCAATAATCCTTTGAGCTAACATTTTGCCTTGATTTAATCTTGCTTCGTAAACCGAGATTCCATCGATTACTGAATCCGGTCTTGCGAAGTAAACATATTCGAAGATGCATGGGTTGCGGCTTGTTTTTTCAGCACATATTCTCGAAAATAAATGTCCTGATGAAGAGATAAATATCGCTTCTCCAGGCTTCAGGTCTCTCTCAATTTCAAAGCCAAGAGCTGTAATTGCTACAGATTCGCTACCAACAATCCATTCTGTACCTTCATCTGATTCACGTTTACCAAAGATAAGTGGCCTTATTCCATTGGGATCACGAAAAGCCAAGAGCCCATATTCAGATATCATTGAAACGCAAGCATATCCTCCTTTGACGTATTTATTCAATGCAGAAATAGCATTGAATACGGTTTCTATGTCAAGATGTGGATCGCCTTCAATTGACAGGTCAGAAGAATACTTTGTCAATTCCACTGCAAGTATATTGAGTAATATTTCTGAATCGCTTTTTGTATTCATATGTCTGAAATATTTATCGCGAAGAATTTTCCTCAATTCTGCCGCATTGGTAAGATTCCCATTATGAGCAATTGACAGACCATATGGGGAATTAACGAAAAATGGCTGTGATTCGGCCTTGGAAGATGTTCCAGCAGTTGGATACCTTACATGGCCTATTCCGATGTGACCTTGTAGTCTCTGCATGTGACGAGTGTAGAATATATTTGGAACAAGGCCATTGGATTTTCTAAGCCTAAACTGACCGTTATATTCAGTCATTATTCCTGCTGCATCTTGACCACGATGTTGCAATACAGTCAAACCATCGTAAATCAATTGATTTACATGGCTCCCTTCCCTACCAACAACACCAATAATGCCGCACACAGTATCACCACAGTTCAATTAGCAAATGATTGTTTGCTAAAGTTTTGTTGTTACTAATTTTGGCAAATTAAGCCTTAGGACGATGGGTTTTCTTAGACCAACTATACTTTCTCATCTTTGCTGTAGCTCCGTATCCACATGCTGCACAGACGCCTTTTTGCTTGTGGTAAGCATTTCTCCCACACCTTCTACATCTGATGTGTGTAGTCTTTTGGCGACGGCCCATAGATGGAGTACCTTTTGACATAATCAAACCTCAGCGTTTCGCCCACCTACCAATCCTTTATGAAATAAACGGAGATAAGAAATAATTATTCTTCTTCAAAAAAGGAGGTATTGGAGATTTTTGATGACGAGTGGGTAATTGTAGAGAATAATATTCCAAGGGTAATAATTAGAGACAGCGTCAAGGCCAATATCGATACAATTGTATGCCCTATGTTGTAAACTAGCTGAGCACGTACTGATCCATTACCCTCCAACAACATTGGACCTTGATTGATGAAAAATACTGTTGCAAACAAACCTATCAGAACAGCAACTATCATGCCAAAAATAGGCGCTAAAGGCCGCTTTCTAGATTCACCATAAAAGAACATGTTACCCAGCAAAAAGGTTGATACTAGAATGAATGAAGTCAATACAGAATTAGCAATTCTTGGATTCAAATCATCAATTCCAAAACCTGGAATTTCTCCATTAATAGTATAATCAAGAGCGATAATCAATATGACTGGGAATAATAGCCCGATCAATACTACCTTTGCTGATGGCTTGTTGTTTTCAGCCATTATTCCTCACCTCCAATATTGTCAAGTATTACTTGTGAGATTTTTGATAACTCCTCAGTAGTTGGAGCATCTATTGATTTTGGTTTAGGTAAAGTATTCTCATAGACAAATATAACAGATGCAAAGCAAATTATCGCCAATACTGAACCGATAACAATACCAATTAAGTCAGCAATCGACAACCAAACATATTCCCTAAATCCAACAGCATCTATGTTTGTTGAATCTATATTCATTGCACAGATTAAAAATGCAAATGACACAATTGATGTACCAAATAGATATCGTGATTCACTTGTCCGAGAATCACCAAATGACAACATGGCCAAACCGCCTGCCAATGATAAACAGGTTAGAGAGATCAGTAAATTTGGCAAGAATATAAGCCAATATCGATTAATTTCACCTGAACTCATCACTGGCGTAATTTCCCACCAATGCATTAATGAAAACCAGATGATGCCAATAAAAAATAATGCTAAACCAAAATTTCTGTCATTAATACTAAGTCTGCCAACCGGTACATTGCCAGAGTATGCAATCTTAAATAATCCAATCAAAATCATTATTGTTGGACCTGCGATAAAACCCAATAAATGACCTACGGCACTTGATGGTGATTTAGGAACTGTCCATGGACTAGCCAAAACAAAAATTACGCCAAATAACGCAATTAGATAGCCAATTCTACTCGAAATAATCGAAGATTTTACTTGTGAAAACCAAAGACCAAATGGTATGAAAGCGAAGGGCAGCCAGAAAAGTAATGCCGCTTCAACTATTTCATCCATGGTCTTTGGAAGACCAACGGATTAATTATTTCATCCCTAAATTTAAGGTTCAGTCATCTGTTTTCTTATTCAAAGATATACGGAGTTTCTAAATACCCGACCTTAGTGGGTCGAATGCTCAAGGTGGTACCATGGTCAAGATGCCTCGTCAAATCAAGCGATACAGCCCCTCGGCTGGTAAGCATACCATGCACACAGTGGAGCGCGTAAAGAAAAAGCGTGCTTCTGAACTTAAGTGGGGGCAAAGAAGATTCCGAAGAGTAATGGCTGGTTACAGAGGTTTCCCTCGTCCGAAGCCAGATGGTAGAGAAAAGCCAACCAAGAGAGTAAATATCCTATTTAGATGCACAGAGACTGGAAAGGCACATTATGCCCCATGTCAAAGAGCTAAGAAATTCGAATTAGTAGACAAATGAGGTGATTAAGTGGCTGGAAATTTTATCAAAGTAACTTGTAAAGACTGTGGATCTGAATCTGTTATTTTTTCTAGAGCAACCACAGTTATTTCTTGCTCTGTTTGCGGAGCTACTTTAACAGCACCATCTGGCGGAAATGCAAAACTTGTCGGCTGCAAAATGGTCGAAGCTATGGAATGAGGAGGCTGAGCCTCCATGAGTGAACAAGTTAATGCCCCTCAGGAAGGGGAACTTGTTGTAGTAACCGTCAAGAATGTTAAGCAAAATGGAGTTTACGTAGATTTTGATGAGTATCCAGGTATTGAAGGATTTATTTTCATCGGTGAAATTGCCAGTGGTTGGGTAAAGAATATCAGAACATTTGTTCGTGATGGTCAAAGATTGATATGTAAAGTAATGCGTACCAAGAAAGATGGTTCTTCTCTAGAATTATCACTTAAGTCCGTATCTGAAGAAAGACGCAGAGATAGATTGCAAGAATGGAAGAATGAGCAAAGATCATTGCAATTATTGAAAGTACTTGGAGAAAAGGTAGGCTGGAGTGAATCTGAAAGAGATTCAACTGGTGAAGATTTAATCTCTGCTTTTGGAACATTGTATTCTTCATTTGAAGAGGCTGCAATGAATGAATCATCAATAATCGACGCTGGTTTCGAAGGGGATTGGATTTCTGAATTTATTGAGATTGCAATAGAAAATATTATTCCACCATTTGTTGAGATTAAAGGCAGTTTGAATCTATCTATCAATGTTGAAAATGGCGTAGAAGTAATTAGAAGCGCACTATTATCTGCTGAGAAGTATACTTCTGAAAAAGATGAAGTTTCTGTAATGTGTTTTTATGATGGGGCTCCTGAATATAGGATTGTTTTGAAAGCTCCAGATTTCAAAACTGCAGAAGATTTGTGGATTGAAGTAACAAAATTAATCGTTAGTGTCATGGAAGAAAACGGTGGACAAGCGACTAGTTATAGAGATTAATACCGACTTAATCATAAACGATAACTGTTAGGCAATAGCATGGCAAGACAATTATTGCAAAATTGTAGTAAGTGTAAAGCATGGACTTTGCAACGTGATTGCCCGTACTGTGACGAAACTGCAAATGCTGCTGCACCAATGAAATGGTCTCCTGAAGACCAACGTGCAAATATTCGTAGAAAAATGTACAATGTTGAATCAAAGGAGTGGTTAGAGTCACTGCCAAGTTTAGAAAAAATCACTGAAACTAGAAGTAATGCTTCTGAAGAGGAGTAGCGGATTGACTTATTCTGTTTAGAAAACTAAGTTTTTTTGTTTCAGTCATGTCAAACATTATACTGCTTATTGAATGATTCGATAAGTATGAGTTTATTGGTAGAGTGGCGTAATGGCCATAGTAATCTCTTAAATTCAAAGATTTGCCTTTTTTCTTTGCCTGGAGTTGGAAACATTGGAAAAGCCGCAATAGATGCTTTAAACTCAACTAATGAATCGATTGAATTGGCTAGACTACATCATACCGCTTTACCACCTCTTGCGACTTTGGATGAAGATGGATTGCTTTCGCCTCCGCATCTATCAGTCAAAGCAATTCAGTTTGGTGAAGGTGAGTACTTACTTACAATTACCGGCACATCACAACCATTAGAGCCTAATAATCAAGGATATATGGCCAGAGAGATATTGGAATTACTTAAGCAAAATAATGTTGCTGAATTAATAGTTTTAGCAGGAATGGTAGATGAAGCAGCAAGAAAAGAGATATTTATTGTTCCAAGTAGTAGTTCGTACAGAGTAGATTTAGAATCTCGTGGGGCAAATGTAAGAAGGGACGAGCCAAGTTCGGGAGCAATTGGAATGGCTGCTTTATTGTCTTCACTGGGACCTGTTTATGACATAAATTCGGCATGCGCCATAGCTACGACAATTGGTGCTAGTGGTGATATAACCGCTTCACAAAACCTGCTTAAATCAATTGACAAGTGGTTTGGATTAAAATTGCTAATTCCTAATGATGCTAACGAAAAATTGATTGACAAACTTAAACAGATCTCACCTAGTAATAAAGAAGATTTAGTTTCAGAAATTACTCAAACACATGATGCATTTTACATGTAAGGCGCCGAGAGAGGGATTTGAACCCCCGCGTCTAACGACAGTGGCTGTATTGACATTGTTGAATACTAAATGAGTTAAATGGAGGCGATAAATAAATACAGTTCGGGATTGTGGTGGTTGACATGACAACAGATAGAGTGTTTGTATTGATGATGATGGTATTGCTAATGATGAGTGGTTGCTTTGGAGCAACATCAACTACAGAAGCAGAAGAAGAACAGGATTCCACTAGTGGAAATGATGAATCAACAGACTCATCCACCACAAGTAACAATGGAAATTCAGCAACTAATTCTCAGGAAAGAATTTGGTATTCATCTGCAGGAGTTT
>JAKUNX010000023.1 GCA_022451835.1 Candidatus Poseidoniaceae archaeon | reverse complement strand
CCACGTAAAGCGATACACTTGATGGTTAAAGCAGCAGGTGGAAAAGTAGTTGGCGCTATATCTTCCAAGCTAGATGTGCTTATCGCAGGCGAAAATGCCGGCTCAAAACTGGCCAAGGCGGAAAGTTTTGGAGTTACTATTTGGAACGAGAATAAACTCAATCAAGAACTCAATGATGAAGCAAGATCAGATGAATCGGAAAATCCACCGCAATTGACGGAAACTAAACCCCCGCAAAAGTCCCTTCTTGATTTTTAATGGGCTATTGTACACGCATTTATCAGTAAATGTTCAATAGTGTGAGGTGATTGTGGTATTATGAGTCAGCATAGGTTCCTTGTTGCTGTTACTATAGTATCAATGCTGTTATTGGTACCGGCAATCCAAGGCTATGAAGGTGGAGTTTACAATCAAGCATCAGGTTGTGGTTGCCATTCTCAATCGGGGACAAACCCTGCCAGTGTGACGATATCAGGCCTGCCAACATCTTATGACGCCAATAAATTATACCAAGTCACGGTCTCAGTTAGTGGAGGAGTTCCCGGTTCTAGTGGCGGATTTTCACTAGAAGTTGATAAAGGAACCTTGAGCACCGGAATCGGGATAATGGCTGTTAAGGTAAATAGTCAAGGCAACAGCGCAACTCATACAATTACAGGTAGCAGCTACCGCTCTTGGGGCTTTGAATGGACTTCACCCTCAGCAGGTGGGGGGACAGTCAATTTTGAGGTAGCAGGAATGACTACGAACGGCAATGGGAATAATAATGGTGATCGATGGGTTACTAATTTAGTTCAAGTTCCTGAAAATATACCACCTAACAATCCGCCGTCTGCATCTAATGTATTGTTATCTCCGACCAATGCAAAAACCACAGATTCCCTTACCCTTAGTTACTCATACAGCGATTCTGACAATGATCCCGAGTCAGGTAGTGAAATAATTTGGTATCGCGATTCACAAGCTTTGCCTCAAGGAACAATCTCTGGCTTAACAGTTCCATCAAGCCAAACCCAGAAAGGCCAAGAGTGGTATGCAACTGTGAAGCCATCTGATGGCAGTGATTATGGTAGTCTGGAAACAAGTAATATCGTAATCATTGAGAATTCTCCGCCCAGCCTTTCTATGCCTACAATTTCACCTTCCTCAGCCGATGAAGACGACGATTTAACCGTGAGTTATACCGCGAGTGATGACGATCAAGAGTCGCTCACTGTAATGATTAGATGGTATCTTGATGGAGTTCTAGTTTCTGAGTTTGATGATGATTTAACAGTTCCATCTATTGCAACTCGTGAAGGTGATGAATGGCGAGTTGAAGTTTCCGTGAATGACGGCGATGACATGGAAGTTCGCTCCTCACAAATAATCACGATAGGAGGAGCCGTACAGCCAAATAATCCTCCAGAGGTAACATCTGCAATCATTAGTCCAAATCAACCAACGACAGCCGATGACATACAGTTGATTTATACAACTCTAGATTTAGATAACGACCAAATTACCGATACAGAAATTGAATGGCGAGTTAATAATGTGCTTACGGCTCAGACAACAGCCACAGTTTTGTCTTCAACAACACAAAAAGGTCAGGTTTGGCAAGCGAAAATACGCGTTAGTGATGGAATAGATTGGTCAGCATGGGCAGATGCTGAGGTACTGATAGGCAATACTCCGCCAGTCGTAAATGCAATTACAATATCACCAACGGAAATTTACACAAATGATTCCGTTTTTGTAGCCTATGAGTATAGCGATGCTGACGATGATGAACCAAATAGTCCATTGATTATCTGGTCAAAGAATGGTATTGAACAACCGCCACTTGACGGATTAAATCCGTTGCCAGCAGAGTATACTTCTAAGGGCGATATATGGACCGTATCGCTCAAAGCAAATGATGGAGAATCATTTAGCGAAATAGCATTGCAATCGACATTTACAGTTCAGAATAGTTTACCAACAATCAGCATCAATGAAATCCCGACTAACATAACATTTGCCGAAACAGATTTGCCAGGGTTAGAAATATTGCCTGAATATAACGATATAGATGGCGACCAAATAGTCAGTAATATACAGTGGTTAAGGAATGGTTTTAGGGAAGGCAGTTTAGATAATGCAACATTTGTTCCAGCCGAATACTTTGGCGCTGGACAGTTGTGGACATTGGTCATTTCATTTCACGATAATGATGGACTAGAACAACAACAATCTTGGGCAATAGAAGTAGATAACCTCCCTCCAGAAGCAATTTTTACCGTTCCTACAACAGATTTGTGGCGTGGCGAAATGATTACCTTAGATGGTAGTGAATCGTTTGATTTAGATGGAGTAATCACCAATTATCTTTGGCAATACCAAGATAGTGAAGGTAATTCTGGGGCTGAGACAGGTAAGATAGTCGAAATTATTGGCTATGGAGAAATTACCGTAACGCTAACCGTCGAGGATGATTTGGGATTAATAGATATATTATCAGACGTAATTATAACAACTAATGGGCCTAAGGTTTCTGAACTTGCAGCAAGAAATGATGGCATGGAAGTCAAATTATCTTGGCAATGGTCAGGAGAAAATGCTGATTTTATTTTGCTTAGGAATGGTGAAGAAATTTCCCGAACCACCAATCTTCAGTTTGAAGATGAGCCAATAATGTCTGGTGCAACTTCTTACACAGTCACGCCCGTTGTTAATGGTAAAGAATTAGTTGCGGGTTCAATGACAATTTCAGACTTTGAGGTAGCAATTACTACTGAATCTGCCAGCGGTGTATCGGAGACAGGCGGTTTTGTTTTAGGACTGATATTCTTAATTTCAAGTATAGCAGTTATATCACTAAGTCTAATCCAAAGGAGGGAATAATATGAATAGAATATCACTACTTTCTGTTGTAATAATTCTCCTTGGTTTCACTTCTTTTGGCGGAGCTAATCCAGGAGGCGTAGGGGATGGAGATTTTGACATGCAATGTGGCGGAGCATGTCACGGCGACTCATCTCAGAACCAATCTTCGCCGGCATTACTTGAATTGATATTAGACAATACTGCATATGTTGATTTGCCAGTTTCTATAACGGCAAAAGTCAGCGGGATACAATTTTCTTCTTCAGATAATATTGGATTATTTTTGATTACTGATACAACTGGTCACAGCGATTTACCAGAAGATGCAGATTGGATGGTAATCTCCGATCAAAATGGTGGAGATAATAATTACATCGAACTAGAAGGTTCTTCACTAAATAGCGAATATAGTGTATCTTGGACAGTAAAACCGATGAGTATTCAGACAACTAATTTCTATCTTTCAATTCATCATGGTGGTGAAAATACACCTTTCTTTGGCATTAGTGACGCGTTAGCGATAACGCCACAGGATATTCCAGAAAATTTACCTCGTTTAGCGAGTGATTATTCACCGAAAATAACTCGAGACATCGGAGAGAATTCTACCATTGTAATTTCTACGATAGATGTCCAAGAGATGGAGATAGAATGGCGCTTAGTAGATGGTGAATCTACTCTTGTTAATGCACTAACAACTACAGATCAAGAGTGGCAGTTTAATCTTCCAGCCGCTTTACAACCCTCGATTATTGAATGGCGTGCAACCATGAAGGGAGATGGCCCCGACCAAACAACACCCTGGTTTAGAATTGCTGCACAAGAGCCAGCATTGGAGATAAACCAAACCCAGTTGTACCTTCAGTCTCTTGCCCTATGTTTGTTCTTTGCCGGTTTGGTGTTGACATTACATACTAAATTTAACAATGAAAAGGAAACAAAACAAATCGTATCAATTGAACAAACAGCAATGGTAAGCGAGGCTCAATCAACGGTTAATGATGCGCCACCATTGCCTGAAGGCGGTTTACCTGCTGGTTGGACAATGGAGCAATGGAAATGGTATGGGCATGAATATTTGGAGGATTTAAAGTGATATCTTCAGCAACATTTCATGTTATTAGCACTGAATTAGTCGTTGGTTCTTTTGCCATGGCAGGAGTATGTTTTCTGCTTAAAGCCCTACAGAGTTTCAATATTTTACACTCAGAAAAAATTTCTCAAGTAACTGACATAACTGGTCATTTTGCTCTTGGATTCGGCTTAATCGCAACACCTTTTGCAATTATTTCGGGCATTTCATCATCACCAGGTTCAGATATTTCTTCACCTCTATTAGTCAACAAAATGCTTCTTTCAATGATTGCTACAGGGCTCGCTACGGCAGCCCTTTATGCAAGATATAGAATTGGTATTAAGGTCTGGTCAAGTAAACCATCATCGATTATTCAATCATCAACAGGTCTAGCAGCCAGCGGATTCATGTTACTTACCGCGTCGGTCGGCGGTAAATTTACCAGAAATGAATCATTGTTTGATGTGCTAAATTTACCATTTGACACAATTTTCCTAATGCCAATTTGGATAATCGCCATAATTTTGGTAACAGGCTTGGCAACTACAGTATTATCAATTTTAAATCTAAGAAAAAAATCAGCCGTACAGCATTGAATTACTGGGTTGACTATCTTTAGAAATATTAGCGCCATCCATCATAGCTTGTAGTTGCGATTCGAGGAATTCTGCTTCTTCAATCAGCGGCTGATGTGGTAGGTTGATTGAAGGCAATAAGTTGTTGAGATTTTCAATCAATGTTGCTGCTGCACGTGCGTCTGGGAAGCGAGGGTCAGCCTCAACCATAATTGACATTAGATCTAATCCTCTACGGCGAGCTTCTCCTAAAATAGAGGCATTAATTCCTTTAATCACGCCTTGTTGTAATAATGGGACTTTCATTTCCTCAAGCCGCTTACGACTTTTATCATTAGCACCAATTCCAACCACATCAATTCCTTCAGTGTCTTCATAATCAACTACAGGTTCAGCGCCGTTTAGATTGCCTTTCATTCCTTGTTTTGCAAAGGCATCAATTACGACACCAGCGACAATTTTTTGTTCCTTTGACCATTCAAACATAGCCCAAACAATATCATGTGCTAATGCTTCTGGAACAACAAGTTCACTCATTAGTAGAATAACTTGGTCACAACCTTCAATTGTGCACTTTGGCTTACCGGCATAGGCCCTAATTGGTGGCAATGGCACACCTTTGTCAACTAATGTAAGCGCAGGTAAGCGTGGATCAATAACACCACCGATGAATTCCAATTCAAGATGGTCAATTAGAAAATGGGCAACAACACTTGAGACCATTCCAACACTAGGGAAGCATGCTACAACAAGCGCATTTTCTGTCGATACTTCTGCATTTATCCTTACACTTGGACCTTCCATGCGTTGTCCTATTGTCCTTCGATGTATGAACACTTCCATCAATTGTTGTGTCGGTGGTTTGATGATGTTTGCCCGTTAGGGCGAATTATGGCAGATGATGTGGAACAACAAGTTAGCCACATGATATCTCCATCATCTTGGAACCGGTTTGAAACCTGTCCAAGGATGTATTGGTTAAGCCGACAAAGGTTGCCAAGGAAGGCTGGGATGGCAGCATCACTTGGAACTGCAGTACACGCTTCAGTGGAGGATTTGTTGCAGGAAGATTACTCACATATTGGCAATACTGAAGATGGTTGGTTGCCTAAAGAAGGTGAAAGGGTACTCAAGATTCGTTGGGAGGAAGAAAAAGAGGTTTTTCACGCCACCCCTAGAAGACCACAATGGAAAGAAGATAAGTGGAAAGAAGCGATTAATCACCAAAAAGGCGCAATAAGGATGCTACTGGACCATGTCGGAATAACCGGACTTAACCAGGAAAAAATCACTGGCGCCTTATGGCGTAAAATACAATCATTAGCAATTGCAGTTGAAGGCGAATTAAAGACTGTTAATGGTAAATTGATGGGTCGACTTGATTTATTGATGGCAGATGTTGATTCAAGTGGAAAAATGGTTGGCTGGTTAGTAGCTGACTTGAAAACTGGAAAAGCACCTAAAGATGAATTGAAGGTAGAAGTGAATCGTCAACTGCGCTTATATCGTGATATTTTGCGAGATAATAACCCAAATGGTCCGCCGATTAGAACCGAAGGATGGTACACGGCAGACTCATCTAAATGGGCTGCAATAGGAGAAAATGTGCTTGAAGATGCATATGCTGCTTGGCAGGAAACAATACCTGGAAAAATACCGTTAGAACCGAACATTGGAGATCAGAGTTGTGGAGGTTTTTGTGATTGGAAAGCGTGGTGTCCTCATTGGTGGCAATGGCGCTATGATAACAATACCTTACACAAAGGAGATTTTTCAGATGCAGTTATTTTGTTACATAATTATGACCAATCTAGTGGTTCAGCGGTAATTGAATTATGTGAGCCAAGAGACAATACCGGTAATGTAATCCCAACGGGAATAAGAACTGGAGCGAAATTTGACAATCGCGGAAAAGAAGCGTTAGAAGAATTGTTAGAATCAAACCATCGCGGTCCGATTTTCATAGGATCTGCTATGTCTAATCGTAATTCTTGGCGTATTGGACACTGGTGTGATGTTTTACCCTGGTCTCCAATTCCAGATGGAGAAGAATATTCTAGAAAAGATTCATGAAATAAAATCTCTAAGGATTTTTCTTGTATTTTCGTCTTCAATACCTGATGGAGAAAGCAGCCAATTGATGTATGATGGGTCAAGTTGAGCGACTTCACTCAAGTGTCGCCCTCGATGACGCCCAAAGGCAACAATGTAATGCCCATCATCGATACGAATTTTACCTAGAGGATCAAGCATTTCTAAGTCATTCAAACCTCTACCAAGATTAGAATCATCAGTAACAGATTTCCCATGAATAAGCCAACGTTCAATTTCTTCCAACGAATTTCTAAACATCAAAGCATGATCCATGGTTAAACGCCAAAACAAGAGTAGAGAGGCGGCGGCATCAGCAGCAGCGGTATGTGCGTTATCCAATGAAATACCATGTCTTTGACAGAGGCTGCTCAGATTGTGAGGTCTACCGACTTTGACTCTCCTTACAATTTCCAATGTATCCATCATCGCTTTCGGTTTAGGAGGCAATCGGCCAATTCTACGAAATTCATTATCTAACAGAGGCATGTCAAATCTTCTTACATTATGTCCAACGATTACTGAATTCTCAATTAATTCATGAATTTCATCAGCATGATGTGAGAAATCAGGTAAACTTTTGACATCACTATCGAATATTCCGTGAACATTACTAGCTCCGGAGGGGATTGGTCTTCGAGGATTAATCATAGTTTCATAATGTACAGCATCACCCTTAGAATTGGAACCTATTAGTGCAATTTGTACAATCCGGTCATTATTTGTTGAGATGCCAGTTGTCTCAAGGTCAAAGGCCAGTACTGACTCATCAGCAAGGAATTCATGACCCATATAACATAGGAACTATTGCTACCTATTGAATCTCACTATGAGCAATTAAAGGTAAAATTACAATGAGTGCCGGCCATAGCGGTCTTTATGGGGATTAAAGACAGGTTACGAAATCTGTTTGAAAATAGTAATTCTGAAGAGGAAGAAACTGTAGAAGAAACTGTAGAAACAGATGCAGACAAAGCACAATTCCTTGCTTTGGCTAGTGAAATAACCGATGAACTATTCCATGAATTAGTAAATGAAGATATAGAGAATTCAGAGGTTGTCGAGACGATTCTTATATCCGAATACGATGCTGGTGATGTTGAGGTTGAACAATTGACTGCTGAAGAGGACATAATGCCTAATCATAATGATGTTAATGTTGTTAATCATGATTCACTTGATGATATTATTGAACACCTCGAAGGAGTCGAAATAATAGGAGATTTACCAGAAGAAGTTACTTTCTAATGGCTAAATAATAAATCACTAGTTTTTGATGCAAATCGTTAAGAGATAATGCATACTATTAGAAGGGTGAAGAAATTCCTCTACATTATGAGGGGTGGAAAGGGCATGAAATCAATCTTCTTGTCCTGCTTGATGGTATTTTCAGTATTATTGTCTGGCTGTGTTGCTTTTGAGTCAACAGTTAACCCTAGAGCGGTCTTGCAAGCTTATCCACTATACATTCAAGAAGGCGAAACAATCACTCTTGATGCTCGTGATTCCGAAGCGGTAGAGGGCGTTATTACAGATTTTGAATGGGACTTTGGGAATGGGAAAACTGCAAAAACAGTAATCGGTTTTACTTCACATACATATGAAAAATTCGGCATATATACTGTGACACTAACTGTAAAGAATAGTGGCGGTGGAGAAGATGAAATCTCAACAAATATCGTGGTTAATGGTGCACCAATATTAAATCTGACAATTCCTGAAAATATTAAGGCTGGAGAATCTGCTTTACTAGATGCGTCTGAAAGTTTTGACCCTGAGGGTAAAGAATTGCTATACTCTTGGGATTTGGACTGGTCAGAGGATTCCAACAATGACGGCGACAATCGAAATGATGTCGATGCAATAACATCTTCAGTTCTATTGCCAACCAATAAATCAGGCACTAAGCGTGGGAGTCTGACTATTTCCGATGGCGACGGGGCGTCTCAATACACTACTTTCGAATTAGAGATTTCAACACGAACCTTTGAAGTTGAATGGAAAACTGAACAAATCAGTTTTAGTTGGGATGAATATCTTGATCAGGGATCTTCTTGGGAAGAGACCATCACTCCAGGTTTAGAGGGCAGGATTATTTCCTTTTCTGCAGTTCTAGAATTGGATCAAGAACTTGGCCCCCAAGACAATTTTACACTTCAACTAGATATCTCTGAAGATGGATATAAGAAGTCTGCTAAAACCGAAGGAGGTAATATTACTGCCAATGAAACATCCAAGGCTGAAATGGACAGATTCGGCATAAATCCTAATGGGGAAGATGGAACTTATACAGCTGATTTTGCTGAAGACGTGCTCCAACAATTACTGAACAAGCCAGGATTCCGCAATGGACAAGGTGAATGGACTTGGACAATCTTCGCCCAACAAGCCGACCCAGACCCTTTGTTTGATGGCTTACCAGATCCAGATCCAGGAAATGATTGGACACTTGAAGTGATTATTGAAATACAAATTCCGATTTTAACTGAGATTGCCGTGTGATTTACACGATGAAACAATAATTTACATCTATTTATTCGGAGAGATTGAACAACATGGTTGACACTGTCGAGATTAGTAGAGTTAACATACGAGACAGCCTCTCAGTAGATGTTTCAGTTTGGATGAATAATCCGGATGATTGGGATTTCAGACCTGCACTCAGTTGCTCAGGCAATGAGTTTCAAATTTCGGATAAAATAAGCGGCAACCAACTTGCATCAGTAGAATTGTCAGATGAAGAGATGGAAGTCCTACAACGCGATAGAGTCGCAGAATTACGAGTCAAATTTAATGTTCATGGAATGCATGGGAAACTTGCCATTATCAATCCGATAATCGCTGATGGCAAGGCTAAAAAACTCGCTACTGCCAATTGGAAAACCACTCAATCAGTAGATTTTTCATAATTACTTATTGATGGGATAACCACCATTTCTTTGATATGGGTTAACTTTGTTTTAATAGTTCATGAAGCGCAGAAGCGAGGGATTAGGAGCCCAAAAGAAAGCACGTTTTGAAAGATTGAAGCAAGAGATAACTCGTTTTGTCTTGGCTAATCATGGATGCTCAGCACAATCGATAGTTGCTAATCTATCTCATGATCGAGCAATGCGTAATCATGGTTTAACGCCTCGCAAAGTTGGATTCTTTATCTCTCGTAATCTTGCTGAGAAATTGAGTTGGTGGCAAGACCATAGGGCTGGAAGAAGAGTCTATGGCGATAGAAGAAAGACCGATTAAAACTCCCTGTAAGGTAACAAATTCGCCGTTTGACTCATGTATGATTGATTTGAGGAGCCTCTGATGAGTGACCAAGTTGCTGCGTATTTTGACTTAGACGGGACGCTACTGGACTCGTCAAGTGAAAAAACGCTAACCGTGGATTTAGCTAAGCGACGCCCTTGGCGGATTCCAGTCGGCACAGTGATGTGGACTCTTGGTCTGTTTGGCAATTTATTACGCGGTCGTTCACTATATGATGCGGCAAGAAATCGAGGACATTTCGCTTTAGCATCATGGGAGGTTCTAGAAGAGTATTCTTCTCGCTTAGCAAAAGAAAACCTAGCATCAAAAATTCCTATTGAAGCTAAGCAATGTCTTGATTGGCATCGAAGTCAAGGACACCGTCTGGTGTTGGTTACAGCAACTATTGCACCGATGGCGGAAGCGATGGCAGAGGTACTTGGAATGGACGCAGTTTACGGTTGTGGACCAGAGAGTCGCCAAGGCATGTTATCAGGTTCTGAGCGAGGCTGGAGCGTTCCAAGACGGAAAGGCAAGGTTCCTGTTGTTGAACAGGATGCAAAGGAAAACAATCATAATTTAGTTGAGTGTTATGGTTATGGCAATACTATGGCAGATACATGGTTTATGCGAATTACCGGTAACCCAATTGCCGTAAATCCTGGCAATACCATGAAAAAGATGGCAATAGAAAATAATTGGGAAATTAAGCATTGGAAGATTTGAATGGCGGCCCCGCCGCGATTCGAACACGGGTTACTGGTTCCGCAAACCAGTGTGATATCCAAGCTACACCATGGGGCCTTATTCAATGCGACCTAAATGCTCAATATAAGCGCAACGGGTTGAATAATTACCTAATACAAGGATTCATCATTACGCTGCATGTGGATTATCCATGGCCGTTACTCTTGAGAGGCGTGTTGATTATCCAATGATCGATAATGCAAACATTGCCTATTATCCAAGAATATATGATTTAGCACACCGGTTTTTTGAAGAGGCATGGGAATTAATGTGTGGCATTTCTTATCCGGAAATTATCAACGAGCACCGACTAGGATTCCCTGTAGTCAATATTGAAACAAATTTTCTCCATCCGCTTCGATATGGCGATATAGTATCTGCACACATTTCAATTTCTAAAGTCGGTACCAAATCATGTACTTGGCAATATGATTTCTATAATCAAGATGAAGAACATTTGTGGACCTCTAAACAAGTTACTGTATGTGTTAATATGGATTCCTTAGAATCTACTGAAATTCCAGATTGGCTTTCCCAAGGCTTGGCAAATCATTTGGCATAAGGTGTTTTTATGACAGAAAAAAAGTTTGATTTCTCAATTATCATGGAAGATGATAATGATGCAGTTCCAGATGATATTTGGGGTGGTGTTCCGGTTAGGGAAGACCGAAAAGGACCTAAAACAATAGCAATTTTAATTTTCATTGGCGGTCTAATTATCCTATTTCAGGCTTATTCCGATTTTCAGTCTCATAGTCTCGAAGACATTCCAGCAGGCGAAGTTGATAGGCTATTAGAAGCGCCAAATAGCCAGTCAGATACGCCAATAACCAATGAAGAGTATCAACAATTTCATGATGATGCGAGAGAATCCGGCGGCTATTTGATTAGATCAATCGGACTATTTATTTCAGGATCGCTCATAACTATCGGTTCAATTAATCTATTTAGATTGCTTAAATCAGGGCCAAAAATAGCTACTACAGGGGCTGGAATTGGTTTTGTTTCCGGGTTATATGGCAGTCATCTGATTCGTATTGCATCTGATGAAAACCTTAACGGGGCTTTATTGTTGACTTACGAGATCTTCACTTATCTTTGTGGGACTTGCATGTTTTTGTGCGGTGCATTTTCCTCATTACCATTAATCAATGCGCGGGCTAGAGCAGCATTGAAAGATGGCTCAAGTAAGAAAGTAGAATTGCAAAGCAATGAAAGTGAAGAATGAATCATTCGTCACTTGGTTTTGGCCATTTTTTCTTCAAGGCCTTTTCTAAACTAGCATCTAAGGTAGCATTCCACCAATCGCTACCTCGCCAAATTGCATATTTGCCACGAATGCCTCTTAGGTCAGCACCAGCGAATTTACAGTTGTTGAAATTAGATAAATTCAGTCTTGCTTTTCGCAAGTCAGCTCCTCTAAAATCAGCATTATCAAAAGCAGACTTCATTAAATCAGCCTCAACCATTGAGGCTCTATTGAAATTGCAGTTAGAGAAATCTCCCTCAGTTAAATCAGCACGGTCAAGAATTGCTCTTTTAAAATTTGAACCGGAGTGTCGCCCTTTACGTAATAAAACACCAGCTTTGTTTTGATATGACCAATCTATGATTTCAGAATTTTCCCCCACATTATCACGAGGGTCGTCTGAACTGCCTGACATCACCATAAAGGAGCCTCAATTTTCCGCTTTCTTTTGTAAATGCTTTCGTCCTGCATCGGTTAATTCAGCGAATCGATTTTTGTCATCATGCTTTTTTGCAATGGACAGGAATTTTTTTTCAAGCAGCCGATTTATGTATAATGATAAGTTACCTGGTGGTTCGATATTTGCTTGTTCAAACAGCGCATTAATCACTCTAGGTGGACAATCATCTAAACCCTCAATATCTCTTAGGAAGTGCAATGCACCTAACACTTGATCTGGTTTTCCTTCAATGCTACAGTTTTCAATAAGCGTATGGAATTTTTTTCCTCTTTCAGAAAAGGACTTTTCCTGTGCGGCAGAATTAGAATTGTCAATTGCTATATCTTTGGCTTCATCGAGCCTCTCAGTAATGATGTTCCAAAACCCCTCTTCTTTAAATTGGGCAAATTTTTCATCAACTTCTAATTGCGAACCCTCGCTCTCAAATTCAAATTCTCCAACACGAATCGAAATTTTGTTTAACTCCGACATGTTTCTCAAACTCAGCCAAGAGCGCCATATTGATAACTTTTTACAATGATGCAACCAACAAAGATTTTCAAGCCCTTTTGATAGTAGTCTTTTCAAAGGAATTCCTTGACGCAGGTATTGATTGGCATGACTGACCATGAGTTCAAAGGATTCGCTCTGGTTCTCAAAAGTGGCGCTGACCCAACTACAGGGGGCATCGCAATAGCAGGGTTTACTACAGCAGGTATGGTAGGGGTAATCGCTGCATCACACATCATTAGAACACTTAGTCTCAATCAGTTAGGCACAGTTTTGAACGCTGATTTTCCTGCGGTTGCACTTATCCAAGATGAAGTTCCAAAGCACCCAGTACGTGTTTATCAAGGGCCTGGAGTAGGCGTATTTACTTCGGAAATAAAGTTTCAAGACAAACAAGACATCATGTTTGCATCAACCGTTTTAGAGTGGTATACTAAAGGTGGATTTGATAAATTGATTATTATTGACGGAATAGTTTCACCAGAGAAACAACTGAATCAGGGAGAATTATACGGAGTTGGCTCATCAGAAAAAGCTCGTAATGAGTTGAAAAATGCAGGTATTGAACCAATTCAGCAAGGTATAGTTGCCGGGATTACTGGATTTTTGTTAGGTGAAGGTGACAGATTGGGAATCGATGTTACTGCCCTATTAGCAGAAGCAAGTCCGATGTACCCAGATGCTCGTGCAGCAGCATTAGCAATTGAAGCAGTTTGTGATTTAACCGGCCTTGAAATTCCGCTTACTGAGTTACTTGAAAACGCTCGAGAGATTGAAAATAGTGTAAAAGAAGTCTTCGAGAAATCAATGACAATGTTGCCAGCACCAGATGAAAAAGATGATTTTAACGACCCATCATTCGGTTGATCACAAATGATATTTTCTTACAACTGAAAGTACAGTTTCGAATTCAGCATCGGTGATAAACATTGGATTCATATCAGGATATCTTGCTGCACTATGGCCTAACGCGATTAGATCACTTACTACATCATCAATTTTTGGCGCACCCTTTGTACCCGCTAATCGGGGCATTGCATTCAAGCTTAGCAAAAGATGCTCGCGACTTAGCAAATCTGCAGCATTAGCAATATGTT
This sequence comes from Candidatus Poseidoniaceae archaeon, assembly GCA_022451835.1. Classification (GTDB taxonomy): domain Archaea; phylum Thermoplasmatota; class Poseidoniia; order Poseidoniales; family Poseidoniaceae; genus MGIIa-L1. Next base: position 5,249 of record JAKUNX010000023.1, on the reverse strand, counting down.
TGACACTTCTTGCCATTTCACGAGCCGCATATTCGGCATCCTTTTCATCCCACTCGAGTTTACCATCAGTTAATACTTGTAACTCTTCTTCACTTGGTAAGCAAGTTTGAATAGCATTTTCCTCGGTCATTCTACCAGCAATTTCTCGGTCCATTAGCGGACCTGTCCATAATGGGCCACTGGAATCTTTTATCTGATTGGAATCTGGGTATTTGATGAATTTGTACGGCAAATCTAGACACCGCAGTCGATAGCCAATATTATTTTGAAAATCAGAAGCTCCTTCCTTTGAGGTTTTCACCAATACACTGACTCGAACGTGATGACCGTCAAATAGAGATAAAATCGGCTTGATTACCCTATCATGCATTGCTGCAACTTTAGCAATTAATCCAAGTAATACCCTTACCGCATCATCATGAGCATAATCATCGACAATTCCTTGAGAGTCATATCGGCGTTTTTGAGAACTCAAAGAAGAACCGGTTAGTGCAGCCGTATCAGTTGCAGTTACTTCGAGCACACCAGTTCGTGCAAGACTTTGTATCGCAGAATCAATAAATGGTACTGGAGAGCCAAACGGGTCAATATCTATCCATTGATATGATGCATCAGCCATGGCTAACTTCGCATCCATTTTCTGAAAGAAAATACCGTTAACTGGTTCTCTATGAGTCATCGAACCATATCGATCAAAATTCATCTCGATGTTTTCGGTATATTTTGGCAAATTCTGATTGTGGGAATTAATTGCCCAAGAAAGAGCAAAATCGTTTAGATCATTACCTGTGATTCGAAGCCTGTTTTGCAACTCATTTGGTATTTCATTACGCCATCTTCTAACTCTAACCCCAGTAGAACACATTGCATCAAATGCTCTTATTGGTTTGTCTTGAGATGTTAACCAATCATGTTCAAGAGCATCTTTCAATAAGAGTACAGACCTTGTTCTAGATGGAGCCATAGCAGGATTGAGAAATCCTCCCCCGGTTTTTTTGGCTGGCCCTCTTGGCATGTGCGAAGGCCTTTCTTGTTCCGGTTGAAGGTGAACAATGGTTTTACCTTCAAGCCAAAGATTACCCGGCCAACCTTCAGGAATACTTGACAAATCCATAGGCGACCGTCCTAATCCAGTAGTCAATCATTCATCAATTCTCTCAAAGCAATTTTAGATATTCAGTTTGAGCCTTACTTATGGCAGACGAGTATAAGCCGATGGGAATGTCGATGGCAAATTTGACGATAGGTTATGGTGTGATGATGATTTTGTGGGGTATTGCGGTATCTTATTTATCAGATTCAAACTCTTTTACATCTTATATTCCCTCATTTGCGGGTGTATTAATGGTTATACCTGGAGTTCTAACCAATATGCAACCCGAGAAGAAAAAATTATGGATGCATATAGCAGTAACTGTAGGGGCGCTTTGTGCCTTGGGCGGGACGCGCTTCTTCATGGTGATGTCTGATGGTATTGGGTATGCTGCAGGTTCTAGTCTGATGTTATTCGTAACAGGCTCTTTTTACACATATTTGTGCGTGCAATCGTTCAAGCATGCTCGTAAATCACAAGCGGAATGAGGCTTAACAATGACTGACAAACCATTGGTTATCGATGTTGTTGATAATGGTGGACAGTGGACTCACAGAGAGTGGCGTATGCTACGTTATCTCAAGGTCGACACTCAAATTATCGATAATACTACTCCGGTTGAAGATCTTAGAGAACTTGATGGAATAATTCTCTCAGGTGGGGCTGCAAGAGTTGGCCTTACTGGAGAGTTAGGCAATTGCGCGGCATATCTAGAGCTTGATATACCGGTGCTAGGGATTTGTGCAGGACACCAATTCATGGCAAGACATTATGGTGGAGATGCTCGAGAATCTCCAATTCCAGAATTCGGTGCAATGGAGATCAAATTAAAAAATGGTGGTGGTAAAATTTTCCAAAAAACCGCAGAGCAGCAAACCGTTTGGGAATCTCACAATGATGAGGTTCATGTTGTTCCAGAAGGGTTTTTTATCACAGCAAGTAGTCCTTCATGTGAAGTACAAGGCATGGAAAATGAAGCAGGAGACCGCTTTGGTTTACAATTTCATCCCGAAGTTAATGACTCGGAGTTTGGTAAAGAAATGTTTGAAAATTTTGTTGAGATATGCCGTATCTATCGAGATGAAAAATAGTAAATTGAAACACGAATATAAAAGTTCAGTTATTTACTCAATACCATGTCAGAATCCTATTTGATTGTCGGCGGTAGTAGCGATATTGCACTTGAATTGATCACTCAATTAACAGATTTAGGGCATTATGTTACCGTTTTAGCACGTGACGAATCAAGAGTAAACGGACTTAAACAATCTGGCGTTAATGTAGTGATAGGAGATGGATTGGTAGAAGACGATATACTTTCAGCAATAGAGGTGGCAAAAGAACAAGGAAATGGGGGAATTGCTGGAGCCGCCCACTTAATTGGTTCAATATTGCTAAAACCCCCGCACGCTTTAAAGTTGGAAGATTTTGAATCAATCATTCGAACAAATCTGACTAGTGCCTTTCTATCTCTGTCTTTGATTAGCAAGTCGATGTTACGCTCTGGTGGCGGCAGACTAGTATTCACTTCCAGTGTCGCAGGTAGCCTTGGTTTGGTTAATCACGAAGCAATTGCAGCGGCAAAGGGCGGCATTGAAGCAATGGTACGTGCCGCAGCCGCGACCTATGCACAGCGAAAAATCAGAGTCAATGCAGTCGCTCCGGGTTTAACAGAAACTAGACTTGGAGCTACTGTTTTGAAATCAGATGCGATACGCGATGCAGCCGTATCAATGATTCCGATGAAACGGATAAATGAGCGTGAAGAAATCGCCACAGCGATTAACTGGTTGTTGACTGGTGCTCCTGATAATTTGACTGGACAAGTTTTGAATCTTGATGGAGGTATGGCTAATGTCCGCAACTAGTGAAGCAAAATGGCGAAATGCATTGCCAATAAAGAAAATTAAAAATGGCAAAAAGAAAATGATCACTGTGGATAAGAAAATGATACTCCTTGGTATGCATGATAACCAATACTTTGCCACTGAAGCGCTTTGCCGCCATATGAGATGGCCTTTAGCATGGGGCGCTAAAGTAAAAGACGGATGCATTAGATGTCCGTTGCACCAAACTACTCACAGAATTGACGATGGAGAGCTTGTTGAGTGGTCACCATTCCCGTTATTCCCGCCCTATGGGAAGTTGGTTGGAAAAATGTCAAAGCAGAAGAATCTCACTATTTATGAAACAAGAGTACAAGACTCTCAAATTCAAGTATATTTTTGATTATACTCTAGCCATTAGACCCATCTCTGGGGTACAGACTTGATGAATTGACTCATAATTTCATCATTCAAGTTGTATTTTTGCAAATAACGATTTAACAAGATAAGTGGAGCAGATCGGGGGTAATATTCCTTCTCTAAATCCGTGAATTAACTGCATAACTTCTTGTTTTTCTGGTTTAGTTAGTTGAGGGGAGAATCTCCCCAGTTCCCTTTCCATAATGCGCAATACGGCCTTTTTTGGTTAGTACATTCAATGCTTGCTGTGCTTCAGTCATATACTCTAATGCGACGTTTTCAGGATGCGCTCCCTCGTCAAACCGTGTAGCAATCATGCGTTCGAGAAATCGCTCTATTTGTGGAGCACGACTTAGCAAGAATAACTTGTTTTCATTATGAAATTGAATTATTTTTTTGGCATCCCAACCGGTATTTCCTAAAATCTGCCATTCGTGGAAAAAGTGGACTCTAGAGAGAAAATGCTCTGCTTGTTTTGGTTCCGTCAAACCTCCTTCTTCTATTACAGGAATATGGGGGTTAAGTGAGGTGAATACCATTGCAAATAAGCCACGACCTTCTCTTACAGCTTGGGGATTATCGCCGCGGTATACTTTGACCCTATCAAGTCCACAACTCGCAGAATCTTTCTTGAAAACAAATCCACAAATCCCGGATGAAGCTAACAAATCGGATTGAATCTCCGAGTATTCTAGCATCTTGCCGGTAAAGTCATCGCCATTCTTTGGGTTTATGAGTGAAAGTTTGCCGTCATTTTTTACCAATCTAATTTTAGGCCTAGGCACGCCCATCCCAATGCCTACCTCAGGGCAGATGGGTACTAATTCAACATGATCTGACCATTTTCGCGACAGTATTCTAGATTCTGCAGCATCTCCATTGTATCGGACTTTTTGGCCTGCCAAGCAAGCAGAAACACCAATCTTTGGTATATTTGACACAGTTTTCGATTGATCGATTCACTTATGAATAAGTGTTTTACTCATCTAGTTAAAATCATATTTTTAGATTTGCTTGTCGGGCAAGCATGATAATTTTCATACTATGCTCGAGCATTGCTGCATTAGCCCATGCTTGATCTAAGTCGGCACCAACCGCGTATGCGCCATTGCCGCGAATAACGACACAGCGCATGCCACCTTGATTGAGTGCTTCGGCAACCTGGCGAAGGAATTCACGGGGGTTTTCATCATCTGGATCGACAATAATTACCTTTCCAATATGTTCTTTGCCAATTTCGTCAATAGGTTGCATTAAAACAAGGTCTTTTTCACAACTCACAGCGGTAGCATATGCTCCATGGCAATGGATTACTGCAGCTGGCCCTCCCGTAACAATACTTGTCGAAGCAAGTAATACTTCTAAGACGCGCCAATCTTCTGGTGCTCCTCTAGGCGGATCTGAATTTAATTTACCAGCACAGATATCTTGTTCATTCATCCTCGGCAGCAAAGCCTTCTGTTTAGTCGAAATTAATACATCTAATCTATCGGGATGAAGCATAGCAATAGAACCCATCGCTGCTCTTACCAGGCCATCTCTGTCCAATTGACGAGCCATTCTTGCCATATCAGCAACAATATGTGCGCCAATAACTAAATCTTCATGAATCATTGGTGGCATTGGTGGATTTTCTAACTCTTCTATTATGTCAGCTGCGCCACTCATAGAACTTCTTAATCGATCTACTTCTGCGGATAGCCGAGCAATTTCAGCCTCCTTGGCAACGATATCTTCCTCACTTTGAACTTCAGACAATTCAGTTGTCGCAACTTCCTCAAACTCTTTTTCTTCATTAGAACTATCTTCTTCAGCAATTTCTTCCGTAGTTTCACTATCTTCTTGTTCAACCGCTTCTTCAGCAATTTCTTCCGTAGTTTCACTATCTTCTTGAGAAGTATCATACCCAG
>JAKUNX010000022.1 GCA_022451835.1 Candidatus Poseidoniaceae archaeon | reverse complement strand
CACTAAAGCGATCAATAAATTGCTCGTTGGAGACATTGATGCAGCAGAATGCTGTCGTAGATTTGTGGGTTTGAATTGAATTGTTTATTCGTCGGTGTTGTTTTGTATGATATTGCATTCCGCATATCATGGCGGATGACTTGAGTGAACTTGAAGCGAGACTGTTTGAGTGGATTCGCCAGTCTGACTTTGAAACCGTTCCATGGTCTACCGCTAATGCAGCTAAAGCATTCAAAGTAAAGAAAGATGAAATCTATGAAGCAGTAGCTGCCTTGACTAGAAAGGTTCCAGATAGAATCCAAGTATTCTACAAAGCTGGTGCTGTTCACATTGCTGCTGAGTAATTACTACTCCTCTAAATTTCGCCTGTGAATTTTCATCGCGGCATCGCTAGGCAACAACACTGTCCACCACTTCGGTCGCTTGAAATCGCTTTCATCGGTCACATAAGACCGAATGACCATCGACAATATATCGATAATCACGACTACAACAAATATCACTATCAAGAAAGCCATAGCTTTGTCATAGACGAAGAATTTTAGATTTGTATCAATATATTGCCCTATACCGCCAGCACCGACTAATCCTAGAACTGTTCCATGTCGTACATTATATTCAAACATAAACAGCAATTGACTTATCAAATTATTACTTGACTCGGGGATTACAACGAATAAAAATCGTTCAGATTTGGTTAACCCCATTGCCATCGAAGCCTCTAATGGTTCGTTAGCAATACCCTCAATTGCCTCATACTGAAGTTTGCCCAAATAACCAATACTATACAGCGTCATTGCTAAGACCCCTGGAAATGGACCAAATCCAATCGCAATAGTAAAAATTAGTGCCCAAATAATACTCGGCAAACTTCGGAGGCCTGCTAAGAATACTCTTGCTGCCATTGCGATTGGAAGAGGGTATAGGTTATTCGCTGCTAAAGATGCTATTGGTAATGAGATTACAAATCCAAGAACTGTAGCAATAAACGCCATTTGAAGCGTTTCCGAAATACCTTTCCATGCTTGAGAACAGAAAAAACCAATCTCTGAGTTACACTTTATGTTAGGCTCTGATGATAAAATTGACCAATCTGGAGGAAACAAATCTTGGGTAAAAAATATGTAAATCTTCTCAAAACTACCATCAATTGTAGACCAATCTTCTACAATATCATCAATTGCTAGGATTGTTAGAATCCCAGTAACAGTAATCCATAGCAGGAGTTTTTTGTTCATTCAACCCTCTCCTCAATGATTTGATTATCTACAATGCGCCATATTCTTGTCGCTATGCTTCGGGCAATGTTTTCTTGATGTTCAACCATCACTAAAGTAGCATTTATCTCACTAAGTTGAGTCTCTAAAATATCAATGATTGAATCAATATTATCAGCATCAAGTTCACCAAGAAATTCATCTGCCACAATTAATTTCGGCTTCTGAATCAAGGCTCTTGCGATCGCAACACGCCTTTGTTGACCACCAGACAAAATCCTAACTGGCTCATCAGAAATTTCGCTAATTCCTAACTTTTGTAATAATTGATCGACCTCTTTATTCAGCCCCTCACCAAGACCTAAAAATGGCAAATGGAAACGAGATTTCCTAGTTCTTGCACCAAGCATAACATTGCTCTTAGCGCTACTATGCCTTACTAAACCTAGTTTCTGTGGAATGTACCCTATATCGCCTCTGCCAGAACAATTGTTATTGATTTCTCCTGACAATGGTGCTATTAGACCGGCAATGGTCCGAAGTAAGGTAGTTTTACCAACACCAGATGGACCAATAATTGCAATTCTATCTCCAGTGTAAATTTCTGCAGTTATGTCTTTTGCCAAAGATTTGCCATATCCAATATTTAGGCTACGTAGTTGAATAATGGGTTCTAAACCAGCGGTTAAACCGTCCCAAACAGTAACTTCGTCCACTGGTTTAGGCCGCCCCAAAAATTCACCCCATTCCACTGCGGCAAGCAGATTGTATTTAGGAACTACCCTATCTAGGACTGGTCTTGTGCTTCAGTAATACCATATTTTTCGTCATGATAGTACTTTGACAATCCTGGTATTGCTGATAACAGATCAGAATAACTTCCCAAATGGTTCTGGCTATTTCCTGCAGCTAAACCGTAGCCCTTGCTAGTAACGCTAGATAGAATCTCTCCACCACATTGAACTTGAGGTATGTCAGCAACGAAATTAGTTACAGTATTATAGCAACCTGTGTAAGTCTCTCCATTTATGTCATAATCTTCTACCCACATCTCATCATTCCAACTTAACATTGAATTCAAGATTGCATTTCTTGTCCTAACATCAAGTGTTTCCGGATTGTACATTATCGGATGGCTTGGAGAAGAACCCCATGCAGGCAATTGGACGTATTGATCTAAAGGCAAACACCAATCAGAGTTGTCATTTGAATCCTCATTATCACAATATTTGTGAACAGTACTGAATTCATCACCTTTAGCAAACGCGACATCTCCATAACCCTCACTTAAACACTCGAGAGCGCCTGAATATCCAGAATACAGTCCACCACTTTCTGGTATGGATGCTGGATTTCCTGCTCCAGTTGAGCCATCAAAATGACCATTTATGGTATCCCTTAGAGAATTGATATCTTCAGTATCGCCTACAGGGTTTACATAACCATTACCAATCATGTAACCCATTGGCATCAACATTCCCGCAGATTTCAACCAACCAGTGTGGCATGATGTTTTTCCAGCCAATTCGGCAAACGGATCAGTTGTATCATCACCATCAAGGTGATATTGTGCCATAGTGCTGTTTGCCAATACCCATGCTGCTGCATTGTAATATGTATCTCGTTCAGCGGTTGTAGTTTCAACCGCTAAGACTTGTAGATTATACTCTTTCCAAGCAATCCATGCTGGTCCACCTTCCATGAAACCAATGTCTGCATTGCCAAATCTAAGGGCTTGGATAATCATACCTTCGGATGACACGTCATATAATTCAACATTTACTCCAAGATCATTTTCTAATCTTTCAGCCATTCCAATCGCGTTGGCATCAGCTGATGAATCCTCTGCAAGGTAATATGCTATGGTTATTGTTGATTTGATATCTGATAAAGCAGTTCCACCATCAAATGCATTGCCATATTTTGTGGAGATTCCAGGTATATTTTCTAATGCAGCACCATATGTACCAAGATGGTCTTGGGAGTTGGTTGCAATCATTGCATCAGTACCAAGAACCTCTTGTAAAATTGCTAGTCCCTCTTCATCATCCTTCATCTGAATCAAGGCATCTTTGATAGCCTGTTCTTTATCCTCTGCCAACACCTCTTCGTTATACATTACAGAGTGAGAAGGAGATGAGCCGAATTTTGGAAGTGGCACATATTGGCTTATGTCTAAACACCACTCAGCATTATCTGTAGCATCATCATTTGCACAATAACTACCAACAGTTGAATCCTTAGCAAACGCTACATCTCCATGCCCATCACTCAAGCACTCCAGTGCTCCTGCGTAGCCAGAATACAATCCACCGCTGACTGGTATGGATGCAGGATTTCCTGCTCCGGTTGAACCATCGAAGTAGTCGTTAATCGTGGTTCTAAGAGTCTCAGTATCGGACAGATCTCCTTGAACATTAACATAACCATTGCCTATCAAAAAGCCCATTGGCATCAACATACCTGCCGACTTTAACCATCCTGTGTGGCATGAGGTTTTTCCTTCTAGTAGAGCGAATGGATCTGTATTCTCATCATCATCATTCAAAGCTAACTCCATTTCACTACCCTTGAGTACCCATGCATGGGCATTGTAGAAAGCTCTTCCATCATCTTTTGTGTCGGCTGCTAGAACTTCTAAGTTGTAAGCATTCCATCCAACCCAGGCAGGACCTCCGTCAATATTCATTGCTATGTCAGCATTTCCGAATCTCAATGCCTCCATTGCTAAGGCAGCACTATCAACATCATAGATAGTGACATCCATATCCAAGACATCACAAAGATAGTCTGCTATTCTACTTGGGTTATCAATCGATTCAGGGGTCAAATCGTCTTTAAGATCAAAGGCGATCTTTAAATCATCACCGCTACAGTTTGACGAGTTAGATTCATCTTCATTTCCTATACATCCTGCAAGACTTGCAGAAAGTAGGGTTATCAGTATCATTATTGCTGGTATTTTTGCTTTAATCATGGTATCACTTTAGGTTGCCCGAAAAGTGACTAATATATATGGTTTAGGCTGGCCTAAACTTTCAATTTCCGCACTTATTCTGCAGATAACCACTGCACTGCGAGGCTTTCAGCATACCTATCGCTCGACAAGCCTGTATGCCCTAACGGCCTAACCACTACAAGAATATCCAGTTCACCACCCCAAGACGATTCTGCTGCGCAAAACACTTCGCCGACTTTAACTCCTTGCGGATTGGAACTCAACGTCAGACTTCTTAGTTCATACAGTCTTATATCCAATTCATATTTTTCTCCACCTGCATCGTAAGTATGTGTTTTCTTGTCTTTGATCGGCAATAATAGCATTTCATTTTCATCAATATCAAAGACAATCTGCTCATCTAGTAACTGGATTGCTTGTACCATTCTAGACTGTTGCATATCGAAAATATCTGCAATTACTAGAGTGGATGATGCAGATGCAAGTTTACCTAACTGATGAGGCGTTCTAAGGCTGAGTGATTGAACAATTTCAACATTCAAACCTCCGTCTGTTGGCAGCATTAGCCAAGTGTATTGTTGTCCGGCAGGGTACAACGGTGCGTTTGGATTTTCAACAAATAATGGCTCACCCCACTGTTCTGGAGATTTGGGATTTGATGTTGGTGCAAAACCTCCGATTAATAATACAGTAATCATGGAAATAATCGCATATGTTCGTATTTTACCAAATTCTTGCCATGATTCCCTACCCGCTGGACTTAGTGCCGAGAGAAGTAATGCCATTGGTAAAACTATCAACACACCCCATGGAATTAACCATAAAAGTGCCACACAAACAATTAGCATTTCCAAACCTTTGTCGCCATAAGCAAGTCTGTATTCGATTTGTCCCTCAGTTTCATTTCGCTTCGAAATGTAAACTATCAAGAATAGAATAGCTACCATAAGAAAGGATATGATAACCGAGAAAAGCATCTTAAACAAATTGAGGATTAAGTAACATAGCAATAATGTTTGCCAAATATATTGATTTTCAAGTTAATTTGTCATAGTTGAACTATTACGCCACAATATGGCGGACAAGGTTATCGAGTTAATCGATATCACATTCCGCCATAAAATTCCCAATCCAAAATTCACTAATCCTTGGAGAACTCGCAAGGGACCTGGTATTTTTGGAATGAATTTTTCACTAACGAAGGGTAAGATTTTCGGGCTAGTCGGCCCAAATGGTGCTGGAAAAACCACTCTACTGCGAGTTTTAGCAGGAATCATGCCAATCGATAACGGAACAATAAAGCTCAATGGCATAGATCTAGCAAAATCTGATATGTCCATAGATAATCAATTGAGAGTTAATGTGGGCCATATGCCAGAGCAGGTAAGGTGGTCTGGAAGTACTACTGTAATGCAAACAATGAAGCAATTTGCAGAAATGAGACCTGAATCTATCTCATGTGAAAAGTTACTCAAATTAGTCGGGCTTACTACTAAATCAAACTCATCACTCGATGAATTAAGTCAAGGAATGCGTCAACGATTGAGTTTATCGATTGCTTTGATGGGTTCGCCCAAAATACTACTGCTTGATGAACCGTTCAATGGGCTTGATCCAGTAGCAGCTAAATCTGTTGAGAAGATGATTAAACAATTGGCAAGTAAAGGTGTTTCAATTATTATTTCATCGCATCAAGTTAGTGGATTGGTTGGTTTAATCGACAATTTGTTACTAATTCATCGTGGACAAGTAGTTGCAAATGGTAGTATAGAGGATATTGAATCTAGTCTTGGCTTAGATAATAGGATTGAATTAAATGGTGAAGGAGAAATTCCTGATTTTGAAAATCTAATTGATTCGGGGACAATCCTTGGCTGCGCTTCAACAGAAAAATCTTGGTCATGTACCATTCAAAATCCAAATGATGATGTCATAAAGCAAATTATTGATGCTGGTCACAAAGTAACTGAATGGAAGCGAAAGACTCCTGATATTGTCGAATTATTGTGTCACGCTACTGGGTTAGAAATTGAAGAGATTGGTATGGAAATTCAAGCATCAAATATGATGCCGTTAAGGTCGACTACGGAGGAGGAATGAAATGTTTAATAGTCAAATTTTTTCCATTTCCAAGCGAATTTTTATTGACAAATTAACCTCTACTCGAATGTTAATAATGATTCCAATTTTGGTTTTGTTTATCCCTGGCATGGCGTGGGGTTTTTCTGACCCAGATGTGATGTTACCAGGAGGAATAACTCCTGATAGTGTCATGGAAGTGATGTTTTACACTAGTTTAGGAGTGGTGTTTGCTGGCACGATGTGTGGAGTGTTATTGTCATTTGATGGCATAAGTAAAGATCGATTTAGTGGTGTTTTGGAGGTTAAATTATCCCAACCTATGCCTAGGCAAGACCAATCATTTGGTATTGCTTTAGGCCATTGGCTGGCAATTCTAATACCAGTTTGGACATTATGGCTAATTTCAATTCTAATTGCGATTTATCGTCTTAAAACCTCAGTTGATTTTTTTGAAATCCTGACATCATTTGTTTCAGTAGCATTAATCTTATTTTGGTATGTTATTTTCAGTTTGATTGCTTCAACTTATTCAAAAGATCAGGGAACTTCAATTGCATTTGGTGTAGGAATGTGGTTTTTGTTCACATTTTTATGGGCTCTTGTCACCTCCATGGTCGCATTCGCTTCGGGAGTAAATATAGGCGAAGTAAATAATTCTGAAATGATTAGAATTGAGGGTTTTCTAGATTTATTATCGCCTAACGGCGTGTTTCATCATTTGCTTGAAACTATTCTTGCTGATGTAGACAGAGGAGTACCTGCAGTAGTGACTTGGTTATCTGCAACATTGTGGACGGTTTTACCATGGCTATGGTTCAAAACCCGTATGACAAAGATACAACCATAACGCTAAAATTATCACTATGTCATCCAAAGAGTATTAGATGAGCACAAACTACCGACTAGCATGGCAGCAAGACGTTACTATGTTCCAGCCACAGCAATTACCATGCTAATTATGATGATAATGATGAGTGTAGGTTCAGGAATTACATCTCAAGAATTAGCAGTCAATGAACCGATGGATACTGAAGGCAGACAAGGAAACAGTGGATTATCTGACGTAGATTGTTCAGGGTATACTTTTGAAGATCTATTCGATTACAATTTTGCATTATTCAATATTGATATTGGCGGTGATTGGGCTACTGCATCAATGGGCGCTACAGCATATGTAAATGGTAGCAACTCAGCAACTGTAAGAGAAAATCTCGATGGTTTGTTTGAAGGAGCACCCGGGGGCGACAATGATTGGATTAGTACTGATGAGCGAGAAGCAGTAAGAGAAATTGGTCCTATGTGTATTGAAGATATGGATACTCGATTAGGAATAAGGGAAGGCGTTCCACACAGAACTAACAGCGGTGTTGCTTGGAATGACCTAGAATTTGTCGAAGAAGGTATTGCATTGGATGAAGTAGATTTAGTTGCGCCAAACCATCCTGAAGAAAGGTCTTGCACGAACTTTGGTGCTTCAAATGATTGTAAAGAAATCCCAGTATCTGCAACTGATGACTTACAAATTAGCCTATTTGTCAAAGCTGGAGAAAATAATAATATGAGATTTGATCAATTACCAAACCAAGGTGTATCAAACTTCACCTTGGCATTGAATGTCACAAATATGACCAATGCTGACCTTGTCATGACTTTTCCTGTGATGCAAGGTCTCAGAATTTCTAACTTTGCTATGGAAGATGATGGAGTTGAATTGGTTGCGGGTCAAGACTACATTGCCCCTGAAGAAGAATTCTTGCCAGATGGTAAACTTAGAATCTATCAACATGTGGATTACGACAAATCTAACTGGCCGGTTGGCAGAAACCTGTTTATTGATTTCACAACTGCAGTACCTGAATCAAATGACATCCCAGTATGGACTAATATGAAACCTAATAATAATTCCATTATTCCTTTAATGACTGGTACTGAATATCTTACTGTAACCAATGAAGAATTATCTGATTGGGCGAGTGATTCAAATGGTTGGAATATCAATTGTGTATTTGCCGAGGCTGGCTGGAGTTCTAGACAGGATGAATCGGGTAATTTCTTGGTAACTTCTCCGTCTGGTGCTTCATCTTCTATGGCTACATGCAGCGTTAGTGACCCATTTGGTGCAACGGCTGATGAAACTCTTGATTTCACATTCGGTCAACCATTTACCGCTGCTGCTGCAATTAACGATGGTGAGTATATTGACTTCACAATTACTCCAACCGGTTTAGTTGCTGAGATGACAGTAAGTGCCCATGCTCATCAAGATAGTACCATGGGGGCTATGAGATCATCAATGGCCAGTAATCAACCAATTACCATTGCCTTACCAATGGATGGACTAAAACCTGGAAGTGTCATGATTATGGGTAGTGCATCTGCTAACAACATGATAAGTTTTGATTACATGTTTGACTTTGGATTAGAAAAGCAAAGCCTACCACCAGCTGTAGCACTTAAGGTGAGTTTTGATGGTAAAAACGCTACCTGGGATGCTACAGGATTACAATTTACCCTCAAAGGTACTGTATCAGATCCTGATGGAGAAAGTGTATCAATGACTTTACAACTATGTGGCTCAACAGCAACAGACTTTACAATTGCTGGAATAAACTGGGAAATCGATGTTTCAATCGCCACATGTGTTCTTCAAGAGATTTCTACCTATGATGTAGTTATCACCGCAACTGATGAATCTAATGTCGAAAGCACACTCGAAGTAAACGTTGAAGACCCTGATGCGCAGGATTCTTCCAATGATGATTCTTCATCGAATGATGGTGACACTGGAGAAAAAGGCAGTGCATTACCAAGTGTCTCCTTACTTGCTACAGTCTCAGTTGCTCTTTTAGGCGCAGCATTGATGCGTAAAGAAGAAGATGAATGATACGATGGATGTTAATTGAATGTTCAAAGCAATCATTGATTCAAAAAGCCATGAAGATGGTTTACTAGCTTCATTTACTGGATCTTCTCCAGCTCTTGGTTCGATTATTGTAACAGTTGAAGATGGAACTTATATTGGAAAAATAGATGCTGTGTTAGGAAATACCGACAAACCAATTGCCCATATTGCTCACCTTGATAGAAAAATGAACATTGACTCGTTCCTCGGATGCGAAGCTCAAATAAGGCCTAAAGCACAACGACAAGATAAACGTGAACAATGGAGCCGCGATAGCGATAGAAGAGAACGTCATAGTAACAGAGATGGACGGGAACGGAGACATAATAACAATCAAAATAGATCTGACTGGAGAGATAACCGTCGAGACTCAAATAGAAGAGATTCTGATAGAAGGGGCTCAAGAGGACGAGATTTCAACCGAAGAGATTCTGACAGAGGAGGCTCAAGAGGACGAGATTTCAACCGAAGAGATTCTAGAAATAATAGATTTGATAACCGTGAAAAAAAGATTTATTCCGATAATGATTGGACTTGCAAAAAGTGCGGCAATGTCAACTTTTCATTCAGAAAAGAATGCAACAGATGTGGAGAGCCAAGAAATGAACAGTCTGAAGGCAAGCGGAATAGCGACCGTGGCAATCAGCAAAGAGAGAGAAGACCAAGGAAAAGTGATGACGCCCCTCGGAAATTCCGCAAAGCAAGAGGGAAATCTGCAAATCATGCACATAATAGAGGTCCTAAGCCATTGAATGCTCGCCCGAGAAGGAAAAATCGCGATGATTAAGTGATTCCCTCGCAGGCAGTAAACCATGAGTGCTGAGAATCACTACTTGGATGCTATAGAAGCATTGGATTCTGGAGATAGAGATGGCGCGTTAGAAGAAGCCTACAAAGCGGTAAAATTAGATCCAGAACATGTTGAGGCATGGCAGGTAATATCTGATTCACATCTCATGGCAGATGGTAAGCCAGCAAACTTAATGGACGCCTCAAAATCACTTACTGCTGTAAAAAATATTGTCAAATTAGACCCCACTAGAATCGATATGTGGGTTCGAGGTGGAAGATTACTAGCCGACGATCTCGGTTTGATGTTGGATGCTTTAGATTGGTGGCAACAAGTACGCCATCATGCTCCATACGAAGTTACACCATTAATCGAGCAAGCAACAATACTTGCTGACTTAGGACTATACAAAGAAGGTAGAGAGCGAATTGAAACCATTCTAAATGAAAATATGGATGTTGCAACTAGTCAATATGGACGAGTTCATCAACTTCTTGGGCTGTTTAATACTGCTGTACAACAAAATACCAATGACCACTTCAAGCCATGGGTTAAACGACATCCAGGTTGGGTTGCAATTGAATCAAAAATGCGTAAACCTCCAGTTTCTGAAACATTCATTTTCATGTTAATCACTGTGCCAATCTTGTTTGGTGTCATCGTGCTATCCAATTTCTTAGCAGGCGAAGGACTTGGCGCATTTTGTTTAACAAGTATAGTGATATTCATTGCTGTAATTGCTGGTATGAGATTCACTAAGAATATGTTTAGAACAATAAACAGACCAGCATTTAATCTACTTCGAGCAATGAATTTTGAATCTTCATCGGGCTACAATGTGATTTCCGAGGACATTAGGACGTCTGTGCTTTACATGTATATATTGCAAAGGAAACCCGTAGCTTGGCAAGAGCGAATGTTGTTATTAATTGAAGAAGAAAACAAATTACCAAAAAATTGGAAATTAGAATTACCTGACTTTGAATCCCATCTAGATGAAATCGGCTATATCGAAGATGGCGAAACTCCGTTTTGGGAATCAGATTCTGCCGAACCCTACGAAGAGGAATAATCACGTTCCTGCGTTGTAATCATCAAGGTAAGCGATTTGATCATGTGTCAAAGAATCAATTGAGAAACCAAGGGTTTCTAGTTTAGTTGTAGCAAGACCTTGGTCTTGTTCTGTGGTGATATCATAAACTATCGGTTGCATAGTTTTGCCTTCCTTTGCCAGTCGACAAAGCGCTAGATATTGATTTGCGAATGACATATCCATTACTTCCGAAGGATGACCTTCAGCAGCGGCTAGGTTTACCAAACGACCATCAGCAAGCAGGAATATCTGTCTGCCATCATTCATAGTATATTCAACATTGTTATCTCTAATCGTTCTTGTGCTTGAGCTTGTGACTTTAGATCCTCAATATTGATTTCACAGTCGTAATGTCCTGTGTTTGAAATTATTGCTCCATCTTTCATCGAAGCAAAGTGCCTATCTACGATAACATCTTTCATTCCTGTAGCAGTACAGAATATGTCGCCAAGTTTGGCAGCCTCATCCATCTTCATTACTCTGAAACCATCCATAACTGCTCTTAATGCAGGCAGAGGGTCTACTTCAGTAATGATAACATTAGCACCAAAACCTTGTGCTCTCATTGCAACTCCTTTACCACAGTGTCCATAACCAGCAACGACAAAGGTCTTACCAGCAATCAATACTGAAGTTGCTCTAACAATGCCATCTATTGTAGATTGACCTGTTCCGTAGACATTGTCAAAGTCCCATTTGGTAATTGCATCATTTACCGCAATCACAGGATACTTTAAGTCTCCCGCTTTACCCATTGCTCTTAATCGATGAACACCTGTAGTAGTCTCTTCTGTACCACCTATTACGCCTTCAGCATATTCGCTCTTTTCACCATGAACTCTAACTATTAGATCTGCACCATCATCAAGAGTTAAAGTCGGTTTAAATTCCAAAGTTCGGTCAATGCACCAGTAAAAATCTTCAACACTTTGTCCATGCCATGCGTGAATAGAATATCCCTCATTAGCAAGCCAGGCTGCGACATCATCTTGAGTAGATAATGGATTACAGCCTGACCATGAAATTTCAGCACCTGCGGCTGCAATTGTTTCGATTAATACCGCAGTCTCTTTAGTAACGTGCAAGCAACCTGCAACCTTCATGCCATCTAGTGGCTTGGTCTTCTCAGCATCTTCTCTTAGTGCTGCTAAAACTGGCATTCTTGCCCTCGCCCAATCTACACGAAGTGCTCCGGCTTCTGCCAGAGAAATATCAGCAACTGTATAAGCATCAGTCTTGTCCATGGGCAGGCCTACAACAGGTTACTTTTGAACTCATTGACCTAAAGGTCAAACAATTCTACAGGTTCCCTATTGTTGCTGCTGAACATATTGTGCAGCATATTGCTGGGCATACGCTGCTGCTGTTTGGGCATCATATCCTTGAGAGATAAACTGTTGATAGTATTGCTGATATGCCGCGTCCATCGCTGGATTTGTTGCAGATGCAGGCGCTGCCGCTTGCGCACCACCTGCACCACCTCCTAAGCCAGCTTGAGCAGCGTACTGTTGAGCATAAGTCCGCGCTGTGGCCTCTGGATATCCTTGAGCGATTAATTGTTGAACATATTGCTCAACAGGATCTTGTTGTATAGCACCGGCTAGATTGAAGTCCTTGTAATCTCCATCCATTCCATCAGAGCCACTCTTTCTCAAGAATAGCAGAGTTAGAATGACGATTATTATTAGAGCTAATGCACCGATTCCAAGATACATGATGTTCGTACTTGATTGTGCACCATCTCCGCCATCATCGGCATTAGGTGCAATCCATTCTCCGTCAACTAAGGAATAATCACCTTCCCACTGACATTCACCAGAAACGAAAACCCAACGGCCTGTTGGATCATTCAATAGAACTTCAGCAGGCACATCAACTCCACGACATATTGGCAGGGTTAAGGTGATCGAATTCGGGCTGTATAATTGAACATAATTAGGATCGAGTGGATTTAATTGTTGCTCAACTACCCATCGCTTCTCAGTATCTTTTGCTGGATCAAATTCATAAACACGGATATAAATCTCTACATCTTTAGATACGTTTGAATGGAAACTGTCGATGTTCAAACTTAACTCGAATGAGTCTCCAGTTCCTATTCCATTGGTGATCACTGCTAGTTCTCCACTAGCCTTTGCTCTTTCTCTAGTTAGTAGAACTGGTTCATCAAACAATGATTCATTGGTGGTAATTTCAACAAATGTATCCATCTCATCTGAACCAGAAACTATGAATCCAGATAGATTGAAAAACGAATCTGTATAACCTACTCTGTCGCCCCAATTAGTATAATCAATTACTGGCGGTTCGTCTCCGAAACCTTGTGGCTTGACATCGAAACAGAATTCCATGTCATCATCCCACTTTCCGGACTTATCATAGACTGTTAACTTGACCTTAATTGGTTGTATTGGTGCCTCTGTCTGTGGATTAAAAGTTAGGTTTCTACCGGCATAGGATTCGCCATTTTCATCAACACCATTTCCTCCAAAGGTATATGTCCAAATGCCTTGACTTGCGGCATACTTGATTTCTGTGTTAGCATTAAGACTGATTGGGTCATCCCAAGGCTTATCAAACGTTACTTCCCATTCATAACGCTCGATTCCGGAACCTTCCAATGCATCAGGATCACTTGAATTACTGGCATTGAATTCAATAGGAATTTGTCCAAATTCATCAAGTATGATTTCATATTTCGGATAATTATCTTGAATAGAACATGTGCCTACAAGTTTGATGTTGTCAGCATAAGAATCCTTGATGACGACAAATGCATCTGCAATTGGATTATACGCATCAGCATTCGCATCATTGGTTTCTACTGTGATTTGCAACTTTCTCGAATGGCCATTGTCATCATGTAACCACAGAGTTACAGTCCACTGTTCTCCCTGCTTACATTGATCTTGAGTTCCTATTGATTTACAGAAAGTCATAGTCGGTGTGGTTGATGTTTCAAATAACGGTGACACATAGTGATCAACTTGATCAGGGCCCAAAGTTGACAAATCCCAAGATGTAGGACCTGAAATTAACCAATCGGTAACCAAATCAACCTGTGCATCAGATTGGTAGCTAAAGGTAATCTCAGCATTGCTCTTCATGTAATATGTCGCATATCCTGCACCTAGTGCAGGAGCAGGAACATCTCCATTAATGAGAATATCAGTACCATCGCGCATTTCTCCAAATGGATTTGGATAATCATCTACTTGGTATTCAAGCATATTCTTTAGTAAAGCAAACTCTTCACTATTAGCATCTTCTGAATTCTTTTCAACATCAATGGTTGAAATAATCATTCCACCAGAGCCATAGCTACAAATTCCAAGTATTACATCGTCAGTATCGGTTCCATCATGGATAATTGATTGGAATTTAGCTACATTCTGGTTACCAGAACAAATCTTTGGTACATCCCCTGTTGCTTCGCTACCTATATCTAGAGCAGATGACGCAACTGGACTGAAGCCTTCGAAAGTACTTACATTGATAGTGTTCATTATTGGATGGAATGGGTCGTAAACCTCAATGTCAGAGTAAGTGATTTCAGCGCCATTGGTTTTGTCAGTGATCTCCAAGCCCAGTGGCAGACGTGGTTCGAGGCTTGTTCCCAAACCGTAAGTCTGTGTACCGTGAGGCGCAAGATGCGCTTGGATTGTTCCTCCGCTACTCATGAAATTGACTAATACTTGCTTTCTGTTGACATTGTTTACTGTTTCAGACAGAGTCTTGTAGTATGCACCACCATCATCCTTAGCAGTATTGAAATCCTGCCATGGCAATATTATCTTGTCGAAATTGGTAAACCAGTTTGTCTTGAAGTAAGTGTTCCAATCATTCATGGCAAATTGAGTATATGATTTACCCATTATTGCCAAATCTTCGATTATTTTTAGTGTACCGTTAGTCGAATCAGACAGGATTGCGAAATCAACTTCCTCAGCAAATGTAGCATGGAAGAATCTAGCATCTCCTGAAGGAGTACCATCATCTAATTCTGCATGGTAGCTAATGTTGTAAGTATGTCCATCTTGATAACCGGCCCAAGGTGTGAACGATAAGTCAATTCTTTGACCATTTACCAGTGATTGGGCTGGCCCAGCATTAGATGTGTGGGCTAGTGTATTAGTTGTCTCATCAAAGATATTCATGTAGAAGACATAATCTCCTTCAAGCACACCATTAGTTGCCGACACATCCCAATTGTGGGTTAGCGAACTATCGATTGGTAAAACACAATTAAGCCTAACTTCCTCAAGACAAGCTAATTTGTTAGGTTGGCTAATTTTGATATCAACTGACTCAACATCGAAAATTACTCGCTTGATGTTGTTAGCTGTTGACAGTTCTTCAGCACCATACCAGTTTGTTCCTACAGTAGTATTGTCGAAGACAGTTTCAACCTCAACCATGTAGGTCCTGCCATCCGTGCCGGAGAGGAATTCGTGGTCCGCAATTATATCTGTTGAAACATCTTCTGCATCAACAGAGCTTCTGCTAATCGTATATTTCGCGTCTTCAACGAAAGTGAATTCCTTTAACGTAATGTTGTTTATTCCAACACCTCTAAATCCATCATTAATTCCGTTTCTACCATCATCATCCGAAAAGAAATCAAAGAATAATTCCGCCTCAGAATCTTCTAGACTCATACATTCTTCATCCCAATCTGCAGAATCTGCAGATGAAGTATTCAACAAATACAAGTGAGTTAAGTCAAGATTCGTTGTCTTGACTAATCCATCTGAATTAAAGAAAACGTTCCATGGTTGGCCTAATCCATCAGTAGTTCTAGGATCGCCAATGTATTCAATCTCATCGAAGTCAAATGGGTTTGTGGCATTTACTATTCCATTGCCATCTTCATCTATCTGACAGGTTCCATCTTCATTGTAGTCATTCCATTGGCCGTAGATAATCGCTGAAAAATCTCTAGCATCTTTCTCAAAGTCAACAGTCAAAGCCATGTAATCACTAGGCTCAATATTACCTTGGGAATCAACTTCATAGAATGTATCGGCAAAATACTCAAACGATAGCGAAACGAAGTCACCAGACAATGAAGTTAAATCGATGTCAATAATGGACATAGTTTCATTTTCCCATGCATCGCCATAACCAAGTGTGCCTGTTTGTGATAAACATGGGTGTCCAAACCAGTACGCTTCATTATTGAATGTTAAATCGGAAGGACACAATATGGTATCATTGTAACGTGCGCCTTTAGGATTATTGCTTTCAGTATATCTTGATCCATCTGTAGAATTATCAAAGGTGATAATACAGTCTGTAGATGGGTCGCCACACTTAATTCTTGAAGGATCAGCAGTGAAAACAGTCGCTGAAACATCAAAATCGACAAATGTGTTACCCCAATTATTAGTTGTTGCAGTAATTGGATAAGTTCCTTGAGCGTACAAACCACCTGGTGAGAAATTTTCAATCTTCTCGAGGGCTGGATCAAATAAATTGAAAGGCGTCACATAACCAACAATTTCATCATTGAGAGATTGCTCATCCCAACCATTATTAGATAATGTAGCTGAAATTCGATATGTTGTGTCATTGACAAAATTCGCCTGCAATGTAGCAATATATTCCTGTCCTGGTCCTAGATTATTCAGGTTGATTTGTGTTTGTTGGTTTTGCACATTCGGGAAGAAAGCAGTATTCTGCTTGGTAATGGTTAGATTGTCGACGCCGAATCCATCGTTACCAGTCCATAGCGATTCATTTTCATCGGCTACAGAGCCTTCAAAACCAGTCCTAAATCTAAACCTCAAATCGATGGTCTCTCCTGCCCAAGGGCTCAGATCGAAAGTACCAAGCCCTTCATCAGTGAAGTTGTTCCATGCGTAAAATGTGTTGAAAGAATAAATACCGTAGTAATACAAACCTTCAGCATAGCCTCCAACAACATTTTCTTTGTAGGCTCTATCAAGGTCAAAACCACCCCAGATTGATTGGCCAGAGTAACAAGCACCAGAAATATATGCTGAAACTGGACAATTGATTATCGACCATCCGGTCTCCTCACTGCCAACCTCAATCATTGCAAGGTCATCCCAAACATCTCCTACTACGAATCCATTGGTGTCGGCACTACCAAGTGCGCCGAATCCTAAGTCTCGGAATAATTCTACACTCATGAAAGCACGATCTGAACCTGTTAAGTCTACATCACGAAGAACCATTGCTTCATCCCAGTTTTTACCATAACCTGTCCATTCGCCTCCAGTGCTATTTGTTACAGTTTCTCCTGCCCACATAAAATGAGTTGGATTTAGATAATTTGCAGAATAGTCTGCTTGTGATTCATCTGGATCAGTTCCTGTACCAGATGACGGGGTAGTTTGCTCTTGCCAATGGTGAGTGCCTGCTTCGACATAATCAATGAATTCCCAAGTACATCCAGAACCACAGACTCCAAGGTCTTCAGGACTGTCCCAATCATTAGCATATACGGTTTGGTTTGTTGAATTTAATTCGTCAACAATCTTTAGTTCAACATCTAATGTCGCACTTTGACCGTTGAGAACATCCATACCAGTGTTAGTAATTGTTACATTCAATTCCCTTGAACCTTCACCTACTGCTCCTACATAACGGTCGACAGGAGAAATATCAATTCCAGAAACTGATAAATCTTGATTATCCATTTCAATTACTGTAATTGTATCGTATTGACCATCCCAGCCGAAGTTATCTCTCCAGCCTCCGAATCGCCAGTTCTTGTGTGCCACAACTATGTCAGGTGCAGAGTTACTATCTCCAGCAAGTTGCCCTACTTCAGCTGTATGTGGCCTACGTCCTGCTGCATAAGATAGCGGGCTCAAATGGCCACCATTACCATCTGAAAGAGTAACTTGAATCGAAGTTGGATAATTTAGGAAGAAGTTTGAAGATGTTCCTCCAGCCGAGTCGGTAGAGTTCTGCTGATAAGCAATAGTTGGGTTGATAAAGTCAGGTTCAAGGTCACCATTCAAATCTGCAATTGAAATAGTCCAAGAGATATAAGGTCCGAAATATGCAGTCTGTGGGTTTGACCAACTTCCTGACGCGCTCGAGGTCACATAAGTCACATTGACTATGTTCTCATCATTTAATGCTAATACATCAGCAACTCCATCGCCGTCGATATCAGCAACATCAAGATCTTGAGAAGTAGGAGTATCCATATTGATTACGTGCTCTGTAGTACTTGTTGGAGTTGTACTAAAGGTATATGTTAACGGGAAGGAGTTTGTCTGGCAGTTAAATTCAACGATTGAAACGTTGTCATCTTTACCTGGGTTAGTTACTTGCCCTGTTGCATAGTCAAGCCCCTCGCTTCTCAGTAACCACATGTCATTATCAAAGCATGTAGTTCCGCCGCCTGTTGCGCCGCCAAATTGAGATTCGCCCCAATCACCAGCTGCAAATGCTCTGTAGGTGTTTTGTTGTGCTGCGCCAAGATTAGTAATGATACCTTGAGTGCTCGATGTGATTGGACCAAGGTAAGTTACGACTCTTTGAGTGGTAATATCCGCTTGTAAATCTAGAACCATTACGTCATCATTGCCGTCTTTGTTTAAGTCAGACACTTCAAGGTCCCAAGCCCAAAAGTGAGTAAATCTAGCACCAATTGACCACGTTTTCTCGTTGCAACCACCATTTTCGATAATCGTTACGTTACCTGGCTCTCCTGCAGGAGTTCCATCATCATTGGTCTTGAATGGATTATTTCGTTGGAAAATTACAATGTCAATGGCTCCATCATTAGTGAATTCGCCGACCTCAATGAATTGCACATTGGAAAATTCATCCCAATCTGCATCCCTATCTTGGTTTGCAGAAACCCAAATGTCCTGTCGTTCGGAAAAATCACCATTTCCATCATTCCATAACACCGAAATGGTATGTGTACCATCGGTAGCTACAGCGATATCATTGTGACCATCACAATTGAAATCACCGATTGCAACATCATGTGGGTCACGGTTTGTGGTGTAAGTTCTTGCTTGGGAAGCACTTGCTGTAGTTGCTAATGCTGCAGTAGTTGAAAGTACCATCAGCATACAAAGTAAGATACTTCTTGCGCGGGCTTTGAAGAGATTGTCTTGGGAAAACATCATCATCACTTGTTATGCCACAATAACTACCACTTTACTTGCTTTGGAATTGTGTCCTTCGTTTTACAACCCCCATGCT
Organism: Candidatus Poseidoniaceae archaeon; assembly: GCA_022451835.1. Classification (GTDB taxonomy): domain Archaea; phylum Thermoplasmatota; class Poseidoniia; order Poseidoniales; family Poseidoniaceae; genus MGIIa-L1. The sequence continues at coordinate 2 of JAKUNX010000022.1, read as the reverse complement.
TA
>JAKUNX010000021.1 GCA_022451835.1 Candidatus Poseidoniaceae archaeon | reverse complement strand
CGACAATACCATTCCAATTTGAATTACCTTCATCCATTACTGGAGAATACTTTCCTTCATATCTTCTGTCCCCATCCCTAGTGCCTTCAGAATCAAAATATAATACATATCCAGGTGCTGTAAAGGTATTTTCTTGGTCATCAAAAGTGTGAGTCCAAGAATCAGGAATAAAACCTTCTGGACGAGGAGAATTGCGGTCCATTTGCTGCCCATCAACCCAGCCATCTAAAATTCTAACAGATATTATCGGTAATGGATTTTGGACTCTAACTGTTATTGTTTTTGTCAAACTTTGGGCGCCATAGTCATCTACGACATAAAGTGAAACTTCATGAATGCCTGGTTCAGTAAAGGTGAATGTTGATATCGCACTATCACTATAAGATCCTTCACCGAAAGACCAATTAAATATCAAGTTAGCAGAATCTCCTGTTAATGAGTCGATATCATAAGAAGAAATTCCATCAAAGGTATACGGTATATCGACATAGCCATCTTCAGCTCTGAAGTCTATCGCTACAGTCTCACCTTCAGAACTTGTTCTTACAATGAAATCTGCAATAGGGTCTTGGTTTAGTACATTTACGAACAGTTGAGCAGTTGATTCACTTCCATCATCGTCTACTACCTTGAGAGTTACTGATTTTGTTCCAGGTGTATCCCAAGAGGGTGATGGGTATGGTGAATTTGATGAGGTTTGAACAAAATCATCATTTTGATCGGTAATTCCCCCATCTAGATTTACCCCATCCAAGAAATTCCACTCATAGCTAACTATTGTTCCGTCATCATCAACAAAAATATCTGGCATAATAATTGAGGTGTAGGTATTAGTCGTTAAATTCTCGGCAAAAATTTGGTATGGAATTCTATTGTTAACATATACTGTAATGTTCTTTACCCCAGTGTTGAAACCATCAAAAACTGATAATGTGAGATTGAATGCCTCTACTTCTGTGTCAATAGCACCCCATTGGTGTTGTGCAATATAGGCGCCCTGGCCAACATCAAATGTACCGTCTCCCCATTCCCATTGGAAATCAAGATTTTGTATAGGTACATTATCAACAGTCCTAGAAGCAGAAAATTGAATCATTTGATTAGTAAGTATGCTTATATTATCAGTTATTACTACATTATTAACAGTAATAACCGGCTGGGGAATAGAATCGTCTGTGACGTTTATTTGGATAATATCTGTCTCCGACCAAGTATTTCCTTGATCCATGATTCTTAATGTGGCATTGTATAAGCCAACATTTTGATATGACCTTGTTGGTGATTTCAAATTAGAAGAGATCCCATCATCAAAATCCCATGCATAAGCTACAGGTTGGTCAAGATATGGCAGAGTATTGTTGTCTAACGAAAGCCCCCACGCATCAAATCCACCACCAACAAACTGAATATTTTCCCAAGTCTGACTTGCATTAGTTGATGCTGAACCATTTGCCACAGGCCTCATGTTTGCAAGATCCCATGGTTGAGTAGAAACGCTATCTACTAATGATCCAATCATATCGTACATATCGAATTTTACAGTATATTGTCCATCAAAAGGAGCAGTAAACCAAATGTTACTATTAGAATTAACTCCACCCCCTGCAGAAATTCTTGAAGTTATTTCATCAACAACTTGTCCTTGTGAATCAATAATTTTTGTCTCAACATCTAAATCTTCGAAAAATGCATTTGAGAAAACGTCAAAGTTGACTTGTACTGTATCATCATTTCCGTCTCCATCGCGGTCTGATAAATCAGTATTATTGATTGTTAGCGAAGCAGGAGCAGTTATTCTTGCTGCTTCGATGTCAACTGTTCCTTGAGGGTAAGATGGGCCACAAGAGGTGTAATCACAATCTGCAACTGTACTACCATACCAAGTAATCGCCCAAACCTCATCAGTTAGATTTCCAAAACCTGGAACTAGTGCAGTTGCCACATTACTTTGAAAATCTAGATCTGAAACGCTCAATAGGCCATCGACCATTGACTTAGTAACAATTACTCCATCGAATTGACTAACATCTGCTGTTAATCTAATGGTAAGGGGTGCAGGAGACGATGCACCAGGAGTAAATTTGAATGCCCTCAAACCCCATCCTTCTACTGTGTGACCAGTTGATGAATATGGAGTGCTCCAATCACTGTTAGTGTCTGTTGGCTGAGCCCGACAGAAAGACCCTGAAGAGCATGTTGGAGTAAGATCAAGGTTTGAAAATCCATAGATTCCTTGTTCTGAATCTAAAAAGGCTGCAACTGAGAAATTTGCAAAGATTTCACTCATAGTTCTACCAAGCATTCCAGGTTGTCCCGAAGGAGGTGAAAGTGCTAAATTTTGGACAGAAACTCCACCTGTTGCTGAATCTTGAACTAATTGACGAACCGCTGGACCGCCTCCAAGATGGTCTGCTAAATACATTGTAAATATGAATCCAGCACCATAATCGGCAAATCTTTGATTCCACCACCTTATTGATAACTCAGGAGATTCTGTCCATTGATTAAGGTGGCTAACTAGCGTTGAATCTGAACCAAAGCACAGGTAAATCGCCACATCAGCGTTACCTTCGTCAATCCATAAATTTTCATATGGGTCTTGGGCATTGTGAAGTAAATGTTGTAATTCATGGGCAATAATTGACTTGCCCCAAGATAATGTTATGTCAGCATAGTCGATAAAAACAGCCTCCCTTGAACTCGCAAATGATGGTGCAAAATACCCTCCTGTATTGAAAGCGCCATCTATGTCATAAATCACGATTTGAACTTGGCAGTTATTATCGATGTCTGGGGCAGCTAAACCTCTGCCATCTTGGTAATCTTTACCATAATAAGTGGTCATAGTTGGGTAAATAGTTGAATCCCAGGAAGACGCTAAGTTGTTTAAAACTGTGGAAGATAATGTTCTGCCATTTTGAACGACAAATGCCACAGTACTGGTTGTTTTTGCTACATAAGCGTCCAATGAACCTCCAGAAATAGGAACAGTTAGAGTATCGCCGACAAGATGAGGGTTACAAGCCCTCCCACTTGTTCTACCATAGTTGACTGGTTCATATGTCATCTCCTCAACGCCAGGTCTGCCTGCGTCAATCCATGCCTGTTTCATAAATCCATAAGCAGATACTACTGGAGTTTCTTCATCGAACAACAAATATTCTCGGCCTTCTGCAACATCGAAATCCGCTAGGTCGCCGATAATTACTCCTTGAGCATCATATCCTCTTTCATTCGCTTGAGAATCAGAATCTGCTGCCGCTGATGATGAGAAAATTGGGGATGATAATGAAACCATCATTAGCGCGATTAAGAAGATTGATTTTGTAGAGCGTTTTTCCGACATATTTCAAATCCCACTAAATGCGTTATTGCATTCAAATTGAGCAGTAAAAAAGAAGTATTTAAGGGTCGGTCTAATAGGATTCTATAATGCTCACATGTTGCGCTCGATCGAAAAGCCGTTCAGTTGCGGCTTTTTTATTGATTTCAATGCTGTTTTCGTGCATGTTAAGTTCAACCAGTTCAGAAATTTCTGATTTTGAATATCAAGGAAGCGACCCTTGTGAATTTATCGATGATTTATCATTTGATAGCAATTCTGCTAATGCCTCAATTACTTGGCAAACAGATTTGGGGCCAAGACTACCTGGTTCAAATGCCTCGCAAAATCTTAGAACTTCAATAATTCAAAACTTGTCTGATTGGACATTTGAAGAATCAAGCCATCAAAGAGAAAATTTTACCCTTACAAATCTTGTTGGAACTTTTAGCCCAGCGAACTCAACAGGTCAAAATGTTGTTTTTGTTGCCCATTATGATACAAGATACATGGCAGAGCGAGATGGAAATGAATCAATGAGGGACAAACCAATAGATGGTGCGAATGATGGTGGAAGCGGGGTAGCAGTGTTAATTGAATTAGGAAAAATAATACCTGATATGAACCTTAATCATGATGTCACACTATTTTTCTCTGATGCAGAAGATCAAGGAATCCCTGGCGGCGGATATCCCTTAACATGGTCATATGGAGCATATGCTTGGGTAGAAAATCTTACTGAAAGTTACAAGGCAAACATTTCTGCATACATTGTTATCGATATGATTGGCGATAAATACCTTGATTTTACTAAGGTTACTGACACTTCTAACCAACTGTGGGATACTATTGTACCAATCACAGCTGCATTAGGGATGATGGATGGAGAAACTGATTGTAATGGAGACTATGGCATTGAGATTTTTAACCCAAATAAAACCAGAGGCGTTATTGACGACCATGTTCCTGCTCATGAAGCGGGAATACCTGCAATTAATTTCATCGATATCAATTACGGAGAAGATGCTGAACGTTGGGGTGGTTATTGGCATACTCATGAGGATACTGCAGACAAAGTCAGTGCTGAATCTCTTGGATTAATTGGCAATATATTGGAAATTGGATTGAGAACCTCGGCATGGACTTTAGAGCCGTCTCAGGTAAATAATGACGATTTAGACAATGATTCTAATCTAAACTCTGATTTGAATTTGGATGATTCTATCCAAAAAAATATTGAAAAAAGTAGGACTGTAGGGTATATTTCAATAATAATTGTATCATTTATTTTGGTACTTATTTTGATGGCAGATATTAGTCTTAAACTATAACATTGTGCGCGGACATTTGAGGGAAGAGGTATTATCCGCGCACTTCAAGGGGTATTTATTCGGGAGGCTTGATGTGTCGGAGAAAAGTTTCGAAGAGCGAAGAGCGGCGTTAAGGGAGCGCGTTCAAGAGCAAATCGAAGGTAAAGAATCTGATTCTTTACCAGATCTGTCCGATTTGACAAATAATACGGAGGAACGTGAGATTATAGTTAAGCCAATGATTGACTTAGATTATGACGAAAGAGAACGTTTGAGAATGATAGTAGCAATTTTAGTGCTTGTTGGCAGCATATTGGGAATTGTTAGCGGCGGGATATTACTGCAAGGGAATCCCGATGAATTACTGAATTCTTCACTCTTTAACGAAGCTGAAACTGTTGATATAACTGGTCAGGTTCTGACTATTGATGGTGTTACATTGGAGAATGCCACAATTGAATTATATGAAGATAAAAGTGTAATTATGATTCAAAATGATAGTTCGGATGAAAATGGCTACTTCCAATTTGACAATGTAAAACCCGAAATTATGAAAATAAGAGTAGTAATAGCAGGATATGATTCCGTAGAAAGAACATTTAGAGCGGAAAATGGCTTAATATCACCATTTACTATGGTTGAAGGTAATTCTTCAAATATTATTCAAGAGAATGCAGTTAGTGGAGATGGAGGTTGGTCACTTGAAGCATCTGTAGCACTCTCTACATTCTTAGCAATTTTGACAATAATAACTGGTTTTGTTGGCATCCAAGCATCGGTTGAGATTAGGCGTGGAAAGAAATATCGTCGAACTCAATATCTAGCTGGTATTGGCTTGTTCAGTAGAGGATTAATTTGGATAGGACCTATTCTAATTCTTGCAGGAATGGCACTCAATAGTATCGTAAAAGACCAATATGAAGACTACACTGAGGAATAAACATGTATCTTATCTCGGTTGAGGGAGGTGATGGTTCTGGTAAAGGAGAGGCTGCTAGAATTATAGGTGAATTACTTGCAAACTTCCCATTCCCAAAAATTCACTCAACACATGAACCTAGAAGGCATAGTGAACTTGGAAAGTTAGCGCTTTCTTCTGTGATGAAAGGTGACAAAACACCATTAGAAGAAGCAGGTCTTTTCGCAGCAGATAGATTAGATCATTCTCATACTTTTATCAAACCATTACTCGACAAAGGACATGTTGTAATTTCAGATAGAAACATCCACTCTTCTTTAATTTATCAAGGAATAGTTGGAGATTTAGGAATTGATGATGTAGTTAAAATGAATTCTGCTGCAATGATTCCGGATTTGGTTATTTGGATAGATTGTGATCCAGAGAAAGCAATGAAAAGAATTCGTTCTGGAACCTTGAGAATGACGAGTAATAAGCAAGAATATTTTGAGACTACTGAGATACAGAAGAAAATAAGAAAGGGTTTCAGCGAACTATTGTCTGGAAAAATTACAGTTTCAGAACCATTTGACAAATGTCAAGTTGTTGGACCAATATTAAATGAATCTGGATTGGACGAACTAAGAAAAAAACTTGCTGAAACATTACGGGCTTTCTTCAACAAAAAGCCTGCTCCATTAAATGTTGATTCAGACAAAGTAGACAGGTACTTACTTAGAAGGTTGATTAGTAATCTTGAAACTCAAACCAGACTTCCAGGAGCCCCAGTAAACCTAAGCGCAATTCATGAAGGTTGGTTAAGTGGAAAAAGCCCATCAGATTGGATGAAGTTTGTTGAAAATAACTGGCCAAAAGAATCTGCAAAAGAATTTGATGTCCCAATAAACCCATTTTCGTTCTCATCATGGGCAATTTTAGGAACCCTTTCATTAATTGGGGGCTCTACAGAAGTACCAAAATTGCATAAACTTCTAGGACCCCATAGAATGATTACAAGGAGACATACACAACGTCTAGTTAAGTGGTTAGAAGAAGAAAAATGGATAAATAAACAATTTAATCACATACCATTCTCTGATGCTAAAGTTTTCAAATTAAAACAAGACCGAGTAGGATTTGGTAGGTTATCACTGGCACTATGGCCACTTCGAAGTTCAATATCATCTTGGAGAAGAGCAAATCCTAAAGGTAACTGGGAAAACTCATTGGAAGAAATTCTATCCAATTCTAAAATTCCTGCTTATCAAATTGATAAGTCGATTAATGATGTTTTTGAAAGACTAAATATTCTTACTAGTGGACATAATAACTGCCCTATACCAAGTACCAAAGAAGAACTAATTATATGGTGGAAAACCCCTCCTCCATAATCATTCTTCTTCAACTAGGCGGAATTTCATGCCACCTGGCAATGACACCTGGTCTGCTGATTTGAAAAATTTGGATCTTGCAGAGTAAGCTGCACTAATCAAAACTCCTAAGCCAACTCCGAAGCCAATTCCTGTTATTGGCCTAGTAATATTGTTTGATTCATAAGAAGTTAGTAATTGAGTAAAACCATCTACAATCAACGGCAAACAAAGAATTATGCCACATAATAACCATACTACCGTTCTTCTATTTGATTGGTATGTGCTTAATAGCCATTTATCTGGAATAAGTGAAAGGCATGTGTCCTTAACTGTCCAACGATTATAGCCCTTTCTAGAAAACCAAAATCCACCTACTGCGAGTCCAAAAAAGATTCCAACATCTCTAGTACAAACAGGCATTTGATTATCATTAATTTTGATTGAACGTTCTGGTTTGTTATGACAATTCAAATCGCCAAATGCATAGATAAATCCTGAGTATGGATCTAATTCTGTCCAAGCAAATGTTTCATTCGAATTTGTATTACCGTTAGACCACATTCCATCAGTGGTAGCAAAATCAAAAGCATTGGCTCGGCCATTATTTAGCTCTGGAATTTCTCCGGAGTCTAAAATCATGGGAGCAATAAAGAAAGATAGAAAAAAGAAACTAGAAATAAAAAATACCCAATTTCCAACCTTTCTTTCACGTTCTCTTGAACCAAGTCCGTTCTTATGCACAATTGATGCATAAATCAATAGTTAAAAATGATTCAGTCAAAGTGTTCATCTATCCCTAGCCACAGCATAATACATGGAGGATGCCAAAGGGGAGCCCGTTGGATTGACAATGGGATTTCAAGCCGGCGGATTGATAGGACTATACCTAGGGTTCTCACTAGCCACAATTTCAGTCTTGACAGACGCTGAAAATATTCAAAGAACTGTTTCCCTGATGTGCATTCCACCATTTTTGCTCTCAATTATTCTTGGACCTTTTCTGGCTAGACGTCGACGACCAGTGATTTTGACTAAAGAACCACTTATTGAAGCCAGAGAAAAATTATCACAGTTTAATGAAGGACAAGGTAAATGGCGTGTACTTAGTCATATTTCAAGTGATGGAGTCAATCTTAGGATTGATATGCATAATCTTGACAATATCGAAGGTGTAGTAGATGCTGCACTTGAGATAGCAGAGCGAACTACTGTCAAATTTATAGTTGGCAGGGGTAATTCCAAGAGTTCGTCTCCAAAACTAAGGAATCGGGTTCTAAAAAGGGTTGAAGAAAAAGTCGGAGTATTGCGAAGAACTCGTAAAGCAAAGTCTATAGAAGTTAACCCTGTGACTTCAAATGAATATAATGATTATCAGAATAAACTAAACCGAATGCTGCTAATTTTGCTGCCAATTGTTTCATTTTTAGCATGGTTAGAAATGAGAAATTGATGATTCATTTGTCAATAGAAGTTATCAAACAAGTACCTCTAGGAGTTACATGCGAGAGGTCACCTTATTTTGGAAAAGATCTCGAATTAAGAATTTGGATATTGGAGAAATTACCGAACTATTCAAACAAGCAGAATTTATTTGTTATGTAAAAAGAATACCAAAGGATATTAGAGTAATTCTAAAGGTGGATTTTTGTGAAGGAAAATCACCTGATGACTTAGTAGATTTACACTTTCTTGAACTTCTTGATATAATTCTTGAACCAAAAGATAATTCTGATAGTTATCTACTGTTAGTCAAATTAAATCATTCAGTTTCTAATCTAAATGCTAGAACCAATGGAACAAGTTCAGTAGCAGGAAGTAGACTCGATGGTGAAGGATTAACCTACATCATTCAAGGTTCTCCAATTAAACTTAAACTAATTTCTACATTGGCAAGATTAATTTCTCAGCCCGACAGAATCAGCGCAAGAAGTCTTGATTTTAACTCAACGATTAATCAATCAGCATTATCAACAAAGCAACTAAAAATAGCAAAATTCGCTTATGATAGAGGCTTTTTTGATATTCCTAAAAGAACCAGAATCTCTGATTTAGCAAGCGAAATTGGACTAGCTAGAGCTACGATTTCTGAACATTTAGCTCGTATAGAATCAATATTAATGGATGATATTTTTTCATCATTTGATGAATCATATACGGATCCAAAATTAGTAAAGTCATTGATTGAAACTATTTCTCTTGAAGTTGAAAACGATGACATGAATTTAGTTGATAATATGATAAAGGTCTTATCTGAAATCAAAAAATCAATTAAATCGCAAATTTCTGAAATTAAACATGAAGAATTTGAACAAATAACTGATGACGAATTAATTCAAATGGCGGTTAAAGAGCACGAAGAAAATATTAGTTTTATAGATGAGATTGTTGAAGAGAAATTTAAGACAATGTCAAATTGATGGCATCATTTACAAGACACGAGGTTATAGTCTCGTTATGACCCGGACAGCGGACCTACTAAGGCGCCTGTCCAGAGAAGGTGTTTTGGTTCCTCAGGAAGTTAAAAGAGCGATGCTAAATGTTGATTTAGAAGACTTTACCGATTATGATGCTGCACCATTCTTCGCTGATAGACCCGTACCATATATTGAGTCAACTTCAGGCAACATCAAAACTATTTCAGCCCCTCACATGATCATTACATTACTGCATCACATGGAATTGTCTAAAGGTCAAGAGGTCATTATTGTTGGATGTAAAGGAGGGTACTTAGCCGCCTTAATAGCTCAGATAGTGGGGGAAAATGGTCGAGTTAATGTATTAGATCCGTCATACGAAGTAGTAAATCATGCCAAAGAAAGGTTATCTCACTGGCCAACTGTAGACATAAGAAATATAGAAGATTTAGATATAGCACCTGTTGCTTTTCCGGGTGAATTTAATCGAGTTCTAATAACCGGTCAAATCAAAGCCATCCCTAAGTGGATTAAATCGCGCATAGAAGATAGTGGTTTTGTTATAGCACCAATAGGAGACATAGATTCTCAACATCTAATGAAAATTGAGTTGCAAGATGATATAGAACTTGAAACTGATTTAGGAAATGTATGCTTTGGGCCAATCGATGTTGATTCTACAGATAATAATCATCTACATCCAAAAGAACTTGCCGATTTGATTGAGTTATCAATTGAAACTTGTGAGGAGTTGGAAATCATTGAGTCTGACGAACTAAATAGTTTACAAGATTTGGTTGCTAAATTGAACAATTTACCAGATGATACACCGCCAATTGGCGAAGGAGGTATACCTGTCTCAGAACACCCAATGGTCAAATTATTATGGCACTACTCACCTTCGTTTCTGAGATTATGGCCAATAATCCAAGTAATGTTGCATCCAATGATTTCCAATTTTGACCCTAGTAAATGGAATGACTTTAGCGATGATGAAGAAATTGACTGGTGAGTAATTTGTCTAATAGATCTACATCTGCGATAAATAATCTCAAGAGTAAGGATGACAGAAAAAGGCGACGAGCAGTGAGAGAACTTTTTGAGATAGATGACGAAAACGATCTTTCGGCCTTTGTTCCATTGCTTGACGATAAAGATTCGTGGTACAGATCTAAGGCGATTGATGCATTTAGAATATGGTCAATTAGAAAAAATGTTTTAGATTTAGAGCCTCTAATAAGTCATCACAATTTGAATTATAACAGGGTTGCTGCTAACCTTTTGGAAAATTTTAGAGCAGAAAATATTGACATTGTCAAAAAATTATTTTCTAAGGATGATTCGATTTGTCAAAAAAAGGCTGCAGAATTTATTTTGAAAGCTGAAAATGAAAAAGAATTCTTTGATACATTGATTTCTAGCGAGGATGAGAAATTAAGAATTGTTGCATTAAATAGTAAATATTCAGTTAAAGAAAATCTAATACAAGCAATAGATGACAAATCTATCAAAGTTGTTGAATACTGTATTAGTAAACTGATTGAATCAGATTATAACATTGATGATACTGTGTTAGATGAATTGATAGAAAGAGGTGCAGAACTAAAACTGTTAATCTCTTATTTAGTTAGAAATAACCCGGAAAAATTAATTCAAAATATTAACAAAATTAACAATACTGAAACAAAGGTTCTAGTCGATGTTTTACAAAAAGAATGCCCAACTATAGATCATAAAATAATTAAGATGTTAAGTGAAAATCAGCAACATGTTATTGTTGGCAGGTGGTTACAAGGAAAAAAAGGCGATGCTGAGGATAAGTTACGCTGGGCTATAATCGGCAATGAGGAAGTTGATGAAATAGAAAGATGTCGATTAATTGAAAGATTATTTTCTCGATGTCAAGAAGAGCCTATTAGATTAAAAGCCAAACAAATTTCAGAAAATTCAAACAGTGATTTGATTAAAATTACAGCGCATAACCTTTCAACCGCCAACAATGGGGTATAATCATGTCAAACAGTTCGGGCGTCAGTTTTGCCATTGATGCCACGGGTGGAGAATCCAGATATTTGCATGTTAGAGTATCTGTATCACCACCTTTCAATAGTAAAAAACTAACTCTGAAATTTCCTCGTTGGGTTCCAGGTTCATATTTCATAAGAGAGCCAATGCAATACCTAACAGGAATTAGTTGCAAACAAAACGGGAAAAATATTCAATTTAATCGCAAAGCTGTAGATTCTGTTGAGATAAAAATCTCAGACTTAGCCAGTGATGTTGTCGTTGATTACAAGATACTTGGAATAGAACTATCAGTTAGATCTACCCACATAGATAGCACTCATTTGCATATGATGCCTCCATTTACATTCTTACTACCTACTTCCGGAATTGACAAATCAAGAATGGATATGAATCATAAAATTATTCTTCATTGCCCGCCGAAATGGACTCCTGCAACTCAATTAACTTCATTTGATTACAAAAGCGATATTGATTCAATTATTGGAAACAAAGCAGATTGTTACGTTTTCTCAGCACCAAATAGAGACGAGTTGCTTGATGGAATAATGGAAGTAAACCCTAATGAAAATATCAGTTTCAAAATAGATGGTCGTAACCATATTTTGAAGCTTTGGGATAGTGGAAATTATACAACAAACCAAAATATGGTAGAACGATTTATCACAGATATGAAAAAGATAATCAAAGAATATCATGCATTATTTGGAGTACCTGTCTGGGGAGAATATGTAACTATTCTCCATCTTACTGAAAAATCAAGAGGGGGATTGGAGCATCTAAACTCTCAATCCTCTATGCTGCCTAGAATTTGTTTGATAGATGGTCATGATGATGAATATCGAGACTTAATCAGTTTATTCAGTCATGAATACTTGCATCAATGGAATGTTAAGCGACTAAGGCCAAAGAACTTCATCCATTATGATTTACAACAAGAGATTCATACCGACTTACTTTGGTGGTTTGAAGGATGTACTTCATGGCTTGGAGACATGCTTTGTGTAAGATCTGGAGCATGGTCTGAAGAAGATTGGCGTAAAGATATGGAAAGAAAACTTGCTAGGCACACCATTAGAAATGGTTCAGAACATGAATCATTGGCAGAATCAAGTCATGATGCTTGGATTCACCTCTATAGAAGCCATAGCTTCTCTAGAGAAATTCAAATTTCATATTATCTTGAAGGTGAATTAGCTATTTTCTGTGTCGATGCTGAATTAAGAAAACGTTCGAAGGGGAAACATGGCATATGTGACTTAATGGTTAGATTATGTGAAAAATATGCAATTGGCTACCCTAATGCTGAAAGAATAGGTATTGACTACAAAGATATAAGAAAAGAATTAGTAAATATGGAAGGAGGAAGAAACCTAGGGTTGTATTTAGACGAATTAATCTTTGATAAAACAGCACCTGATGTTGCAAAAGCATTAGACTTCTATGGCTTAAAGCTAAAAAGTAAAGTCGACAAAAATACCAAATTATCATCATCTTGGTTAGGACTTAACATATCAGAGAAAGGTGGTAAAGTCATTGTTAGTAGTCATCAAAATGATTCCCCACTAAGAAATTTAATAATGCCTGGTGATGAATTAATTTCGATCAATAGAGTTAGAATTAGCAATATTAAAGCTATGAAAAATTTGCTAGCAAAATTGGAACCATCAAATGTTGAATTATGTTATGCTCATGAAGGAATAGTTAACCTTAGCGTGATAGATCTAAGAGTAGAGCCTGAATTAAAGAATAAATTAGATGGAAAAGGTAACTCGAAATGGCGTAGTTATATCTCTTCTAGAACTACTTGAGTTCATCCAAACTGACCAAAATAGGCGGAAGGTCAAAGAAAGTCGTATGCTTGGTTGTTTTTGGTGGAAATAATTCATCAGATTGACACATTTTAATTACCATTTGTTTTGTGATTTCATCAAATGATGAGTGTGGCCATAATTCTAACACTATAGCTTCTGATGAAAGATAATCCAGACATATTGCAGGAATCTTTGACAATCCTAATTCCTTGGCAACTGAAAGCCTATGATGGCCATCCAGTAAAGATCCTGTCTCACTATCTACTAATACAGGCTTGGTAAATCCTCCCCAGCGCTTTGTCATGTCTAGGAGTTTATCTCTTGCTTTTATTTTGATTTCTTCATGTGGTTTCAACCAATTTACCTCTACTATGGTAACATCATCTTCAGTCCACATGAAACTGGGAACAGTATTTCAAGGATAATACTTTGGCAATTACCATAGGGATAGGAGATTAATTTGACTGAGCATGTTTTGGGCAACGAATCTGATGTGGCAGGTTTTCCATTAACTGAAAACATGTCTAAGTTTGTTGATAACTTGCCCATTGAGTTGACCAACACAATTAACAAGATTTCACAAAATAAAGGAGGTGCTTGGATAGTTGGTGGCGCAGTAAGAGATGCATCAATGGGTTTTATTCCCTCTGATATTGATTTAGCAACTGACTTGAGGCCTGACAAATTGATGTCTATTTTTCCAGATGCAATTGAAACTGGGCTTTCATTCGGTACGATAACAATAAAATCTGGGAATTACTTATTTCAAACAACTACACTCAGAGTCGACGGACAGTATTTAGATAGCCGTCGACCAGAATCTGTTGAATGGAAATTATCTTTGAATGAGGACTTAAAGAGAAGAGATTTTACCATTAATTCCATGGCTATTGATGTTGCTAGAAGACTATACTATGACCCAAATAATGGAATTAAAGATATCGAAAATAAAATCATTCGGTGTGTTGGAAATCCGGAAAAAAGAATTAATGAAGATGCGTTAAGGATTCTTCGAGCATACCGTTTTCTTGGTCAAATAAATACAAATAATTGGAAATTAGAAGATCGTTTATCTAAAGTCATTGTCAATAATAGTTATCTAATTGATGACCTAGCAAAAGAAAGGATATGGCAGGAATTGATTAAAATTCTTACTTGTAATAAATCACAAGAAATAATCAGTTTAATGATTAGAGATAAAATACTGAATGTGATTTTTGGCTGGAAATTTTTAGAGACTTCAAAGTTATTATCAGCACTTGAAATTCAGCAAAATTTGGATTACATATCACTATTTGTGTTAGTAAATTATCATCTTGATAAGAATAGTATTGCTAATTTATGTAAAACTTTGAAATTGTCCAAAAAGGATTCCAAGAGCATAATGTTTACATCGCAAATGGCAAGGTTAATTCCTCAAAATAATATCCGTTATCTGCGTTTGTATAGACATTTAATTGGAACTAGATGGAGGCAAATTTTACGTTTGTCCAAAATCTTTGACCAGTATGATATGATTGATTTTCACAATTTTTCAAAACAATCTTATTTCAGCAAAATTATCAATGAAATAGAAAACTTACCACCCCTTGCATGTGAACAGCAACTAATTGATGGCAAATGGTTAATGGCTACTACTAACATTGAACAAGGTCAAAAACTTGGCAGACTGAAGGAATGGTTGTACAGAATACAAATAGAAAATGATTTGAAAAAAGTCTCAGAAATTGAAGAAATTTTAGCAACGCTTCAGTGGCAAAATTCTGATTTCAATGCTTGGCCAAGAATGACATTGGAATGAAGGCATTATCTTCAAGAATAATGAATTATACGGCATAGTATGTTCAGTGGCAGGATATCCGAGGCTGTAGCAAAGCAAATCGAAAAGAAAATCGCTGAAAATAATGATTTAAGTTCGCTATCTAATTCTGAATTAGCAGATTTAGCGGTAGAATTTGTCGGAGATGCACCTCCATCTAATGTACCAAGAGAAACTGTAATTGAGATACTCTCGCAACAGCCAGAAATTTCTGCTTGGAGAAGTAGCGTTAAAGAACGAGCAATCCAAGCTACAAAAAGTAAAATTACTGAAATAACAAGTAACGTTGATCCTAGGATGGCAGAAATGATCAAACAGCAATTTGGCCAGTGGTTGCAAAATTCAGGGCTCTCAACTGTTGAAATAACTACCAATATAGACACAAACTCAGATGGTAAAATTAGCCGCAATGAATTAAATGACTTTATTCTAAATTTATCAGGTACTCAACCTCCAGAATGGGTTTCTGAGGCCTTAATTAACATATTAGATAGTGATAAAGATGGTGTAATTGAAGTTCAAGAATTGTGGGATTATTTAGGTGCAATCGGATTCGATGTTCCAATAATAGAACAACCTACTAAAGAAAATGAAGAAACACAAGAACCTCAACAACAAACTGAAACTATCGAGGACGTAGAGCCGGAAAATAATGAACAAGAACTAGATATTGAAGAAGAAATTAACAGTATTCCTGATATTGAAATGGAAGAGGAAATTCTAGAACATATTGAAATCTCTGCTGAGACAGAAATTGATTATACTGAGGATGTTGATGAGGTCGATTCTGTTATTTCAACCTCTATAGAAAAAGGCATAGAGAGTTTACACTCAACTAGATTATATAGAGAGGCAAATAGTGTAATTGATTCTTCAAGTCCTGGAGGTTGCACTCTATTGGTTGAAAGAGTAGAGAGAACTTTACTAGTTATGGATAGTTATCGAGGAGGGATGACGGCTATTGGTCTTCTTGACAACGGCCCGTACAAAGTATCAGTATTGTTCGAACCAGAATATAACGAGCAAATTGAAAAACTTGAAGGCAAGAAAATATCATTTATTGGCAGCTTATTTGATTGGTCTAGTGGACTTAGGCAAGCAAAATTAAAGGGCAAGGATTTACAATTCTGAATTATTTCAAGGATCTTGAAATAACAATTCTTTGTACTTCTTGTGTGCCCTCATAAATTTGTGTTATCTTAGCATCTCTAAAGAATCTCTCAACTGGGAACTCCTTTGTATAACCATAGCCACCTAGAACTTGAATGGCTCTTTCTGATACCCACATTGCAGTGTCACCAGCATATAATTTTGCCATGCTGGCTTCTTGAGTATGCCTTGGTCCGTCATTTTCATAATGCTCTTGCTTAGCCCATGATGCTCGATATACCAATTGACGAGCAGCCTCTATCCTAGTGGCCATATCTGCCAGATAAGACATAATCATTTGATGGTGCGCTATTGGTTTACCAAATGCTTCTCTCTCATGTGAGTAATTTAATGCTGCTTCATACGCACCTTGAGCAATTCCAAGTGCTTGTGCAGCAATTCCAATACGACTATTATCAAGTGCATTCATAGCAATTGGAAAACCATTTCCTACACCTTTTATTACATTCTCGACTGGAACTTTGCAGTTGTTTAGAATAAGAGTACAAGTGTCTGAAGATCGAATACCCAATTTATCTTCTTTCTTACCTACAGAAAAACCTTCAAAAGAAGATTCTACTATGAATGCAGTTGTTCCACCGTGCCTCTTTACGCCATAATCTGGATGATCTACATCTTTAGCAAACAATACGATAATCTCTGCTTGAAATCCATTTGTCACCCACATCTTTTCCCCATTCAACAAAAAGTGTTTACCATCATCTGATAATTTAGCTTTACAAATCATTGCTGCAGCATCAGTTCCTGCGCCTGCCTCCGAAAGTGAGTATGCGCCTACTTCGCCTGCTGCTAGTCTAGGAAGGTATTTCGACTTCTGTTCTTCATTGCCATGCAATGCAATCGTCTTTGCGCATAGTCCTACGTGAACACAAAACATTACACCAAAGGAAGGATCTACTCTAGAGAGCTCTTCGACAATGATTGATTCAGATATATCGTCAACCGGAGAGCCACCGTATTGTTCTGGAATTGTAACTCCTTGCAACCCATATTCTAGGAATTGTTGCCATTCTTCAATAGGTGGTAATTGATTAGCATCTCTATGTTCTGCAGAAGGCGCTAAAACGTTCTCAGCGAAGTCTCGCACGAGTTCTCTAATCATTTGCTGCTCATCGGTTTCTGCGTAGTTCACGACTCTCCCCAATCAAGCCAATAAGCCGACTCACTTAACCCGTTTGCTAAATTACAAAATTTGCTGTTTCCCAAATTATTCATATACGATGCCTTTGAGGCGCGCATAGGAGGAATCATTTTGGATGAAGAAACCGTTGAATTTAATGTAGCACACAATAGAAAATACTCTACAGACCACCTTTGGTATCAAGAGAAAGATGAAAGATTGATGATTGGAGTTAGTGAATTCCTAAGACTAGAAATAGGCGATATTTTAGAAGTCAAACTTCGACAAGCTGAAACTGAAATTGATAAAGGCGATTTCATGTTTTCAGTTGTTACAGCGACTGAAAGGCTGCCATTTCCTACACCATTCTCTGGACTAATTGCTGAGGTTAATGGGGAAGTTGAAATTAATCCAGAATTAGTTAACGAATCTGCTTATGACCTAGGATGGGTAATCATTCTAGAACCTCATGATTTCGATACAGAATTATTGTTAGACCCTGATGAATATGTTGAATTCCTAGCTGAACTTTGATGGTACAGGTGACCATCATGAAGGAGATTGAAATTCTAAAACAAAGCCTTGTTAAGGCACCAATTATTTGGAAAGGCGATTATCCTTACTTTATTCATCCCATAACAGATGGGGTCCCAAGACTTGAGCCAAATGTCTTAGAAGCGATAATTGAATTATCATTGCCACTAATCAATTGGGATAGCATCGATATTATTCTTGGAATTGAAGCAATGGGATTACCACTAATGGCTCCATTATCGATGCGCACTGGCATACCTATGGTTATTGCAAGAAAGCGACAATATGGGCTTGAAGGTGAAGTTGAAATTAATCAAGAAACTGGTTATTCAAAAGGAAGTATATTCCTTAATGACATTAAACCTGGTGAAAAAATTGCCATAATCGATGATGTGTTATCAACTGGCGGCACAATGAGATCAGTTATTGAAGGTGTGAAAAAAACCGGTGCGGTTATTGAAAATATTGTAATTGTTGTTGAAAAAGGCCCGGGCATGGAACTTTTACAACAAGATTATCCAAACATTAAGTTTGATTCGCTTGTTAAACTTGAAATGGATGGCGAAAAAGTAGTGATATTGGATTAGGGTGTGAAATTTTGGATTTAGATAGGCACGACTTTCAACTTGATGACTTGGTTGAAAAGATTAAGCAAAATGACAACCGATTAATCGCTTTACAGGTACCTGAAGGATTGAAAATGCAAGCCCTTGAAATGATGGATGAGATTGAAACTGAAACTAGCGCGAAAGTAGTTTTGGCAGCAGACCCATGTTATGGAGCATGTGATTTAGTCCATGACAAAATGAAAATGATGGGAGTAGAATTAGTAGCACACATGGGCCATTCTCAAATGAATATTGATTCAGGCATGCCTACTGAATTTATTGATGTCACATATGATGGAGACCCCGAATTAAATGTTGTTTTACCAATACTAAACAAGCATCTAGCAATGGCAAAAGAAAGAATGGCTAATCAAGATAGCAATAAAGGATTATCTGAAGCTGAAGCACAAGAGAAATTTTTGGATGCTGTTGGAAGAATGGCTCCATTAACCGATACAAAACTTGGATTAGTTGGCTCAATACAACACCTTCACCTATTACCTGAATTTAATGACCGCTTAGAAAAGGCTGGATTTGATGTAGAAATTCCAATTGGAGGAGCAAGACTATCTTTTCCAGGACAGGTGCTTGGTTGTAATTATTCAGGTGACGACCCTAGCATAGGACACTATCTATTCTTGGGGTCTGGAGATTTTCATCCAATTGGATTGGTTCTACACACCGGAAAGCCTCTAGCAATGTTAGACCCATACTCAGGTACAGCAGAAGAAATGTCATTTGAAAGAATTGAGAGAATACTTAGACAAAGGTTCGGATTGATAATGTCGAGTCAAGATAGTCAATCGTTTGGAATTTTGATTGGTGAAAAACCTGGCCAAATGAGACGCACTTTGGCGCTACGAATGAAAAGAATGCTTGAGAAACATGGCAAAAAAGGATACTTACTCGCTCTTGAACACATTGGACCAGATCTAATTGATTTCTATCCAGTTGACGCATTTGTCAATACAGCATGCCCAAGAATTGCTATTGATGATGCTGTTAGATATCGTAAACCATTGATTACGCCATTTGAGTTAGAAGTTGCATTAGGTGAAAAGCAATGGGAAACGGGATATATGTTTGACGAAATCCCTTAAGTTGGCTAATTGAAATATTTTTGCTAAATCAAAGCGTATGTTCAATAACGGTTGGCGTAAGCCTTCCGATGTTATGAGCAGTTATCTCGATAGAATCGGTGCTGGTTATGTAATTGATAAGCCTGAGCGACTCGATTTTGATTATGTTCCAGAAAATTTAGTCTGTCGAGAGAAATATCAAAACCAATTGGCTGCAAG
>JAKUNX010000205.1 GCA_022451835.1 Candidatus Poseidoniaceae archaeon | reverse complement strand
TAACCTATATGTCAGAAGAACTCTTTCTGGTGAATTTATAGTCCTAAACAAGCATCTTGTTAACGATCTGATTGAAAGAGGACTTTGGTCTCTAGAAATGAAGACGGAAATCCTGCGTCACAAAGGAAGTATTCAAGCAATTCCTGGAATTCCAGACGATTTGAAAATGCTCTACAAGACTACTTGGGAGATTAAGCAGAAGCATGTAATCGATATGGCAGCCGACAGAGGCGCTTACATTGATCAAAGCCAATCTCTCAACATCCACATGATTGATGCTAATCCTGCAAAGGTTACATCAATGCACTTCTACGGATGGAGGAAGGGATTGAAGACAGGAATGTACTACCTGCGTACTAAAGCTGCAGCCGATGCAATTCAATTCACAGTAGAACAAAAGGCGAAAGAAGACGAAACTGTCGAGGGTCTTGCAAGTAGAGCAGACGAAGCGACAAGCATGGAAGCAATAGCATGCTCGCTTGATGCACCAGACGATTGTTTAATGTGCGGTTCATGATTATGCTAAGTGTCGCTGATGCGGTATCTTTGTAATCGTGAGGCTATTGTTCGGAAATATGCAGCAGAAGTTTTACGTCGCTTTGCTGCTTATTATTTTGCTACCTTTAGCTGGATGTCTGGAGGAGAGTGATGAAAGTAATTGGGGTCCTACTGGATCCTATTCAATAGATTATGAAATTAATCTTGTACAAGCTGAAACAAAAACCGATTATTACCAAAATGAAGAAAATAAAGCGTGGTCTGTAGAATCAAGTACTGTTTCCCAAGAAATAGAAGAGGCTGGAGGCAATGTGATTGGTATTCTCATGGAATTATCATATGGAGAAGATGAAACCGCTAACTTTGGCTGTACTGGCACAGAAAACAATGAACCTGATACAATATTCGGCACGGTTGAGAAGAATTCATGGAATTTAACCACATCTGGCACTAACCCTGGAGCTCATGAGATAAATCTTACATGGCACAATGCTAGCCTGCTAGTAAACGATTCTATAGAGGGATTGGCGGAGAAAGAAATCTATCAACAATTATATTTTGGAGACGAATCTTTGGGTGGTTACAACCTCAGTGTGATAGTTGTAGCTAACGCTTTTGATGGTATTCTGTGCTCTCATACGGATAACGGAGAGGAAGTTACCTCTGTGATCAGTATCATTGTTCTTGATTTCAAAATTAAAGCTGATGAAACCACTTACAAAACTTACGTGAACATTGGAGAAAATAATCTAAACTTGGTTGTATTTTTACCTTGGTTCGGAGCGGCAATATTGTTGGTTGGATACATCACAACCAAAAGGGAAAGGTTCCAACTAAATCTCGTCTTGGAAGATGATGATGTAGAGAAAACAGGACTTGATTTACATGACAATTTAGATGATAATTCCAAAATTACAATCAAGCCTTGGGATGGTGGTGAGACACTAATCGATAGTTATAGGGCTCGGGTTTTGACGCTATGTGGGCTTTATGTCGCTCAAGGAATT
>JAKUNX010000204.1 GCA_022451835.1 Candidatus Poseidoniaceae archaeon | reverse complement strand
CAATGCTTTTTGAAGCTAGACTTAAATATTTTTTGCTTACATAAGGCTAAAAAAGGAATCGCTGGTGTGTCATTTCTTTGCTAACCTCTCTCGCCTTTCCTGTTAGTTGGAGTCGACCATTCTTCACCCGCAAAAGGCAGCCAAAACTCCCAATCCTCCACGGAACAGTAGTTATTCTCGGCAAACCACTTTTCAGAAGGATAAGTTATCATCGCAAGAATGTGTTTGGGTAAATCACAAAAAATTACTGAGCATGAGATTTGTTTATTGTTAGAATCTGTTGAATAGGTCAAATTTGCCATCATGTCTATGTTGATTTTCAATTCTATCTGGTTTGCTGTGATAGTGATTTCATTACCATTCATCTTGAGATTATGTTCAGCAATGAATTGGAACAAATTTTGCCAGGAATCAGCAGATACATCAACTTCAAGATAATCATGATAAAACAAAAATGGTGCAACTTCTGGGTCTTGAATCCCATTTTCAATTCTTATTTTAGTTAATTTTTGATATAATTTCCATTCATTAAACATTGATTCAATTGTCCTGTATTTACTATACCCAGCATCATTCCAATGTTCTTCCATTTTCGAATTGATGAATATATCCACCCAAATTTTGTCATCCTCAATCAAAAGATGAACCAAATTCTCAAACTTGTCAAACTTATCTTCTCCGCCAATGGCAGTTACAATACATCCCGGATAGTCTAAACCCATAGCTAATTTTGCTCCGGCTATTTCTTTGATAGAAACATCTGGAACTTTGGAAAGTCCTACTAGATTTACTTCAGTCCCAACTATCTTGGAGATTACAGTATGATAGTTATCAACATCGTTGAGCAATTTTTCCTCGTCAACATTAAAGTTCCATACTGAACCATTTTTGCCAAAAATTAGCATTGACCCATGATTGCATCTTCCACCTGTTTGTCTGATTTCTTGTTTTATTTTCTCATATTTTTCTTTGTTATTCATATTACTCCCTCATCACACAGAAAATGGCGAGGGTACTCGGAGTCGAACCGAGATCTAAGGCTTCGAAGGCCCCTATGCTATCCATTACACCATACCCCCAAGTTTAGGGGTACGTGAGATTACTGTGTAGCTAATCTAGTACCCCTCTACTTACGCATTTTCCGGCGCAGAGAATTATCAAAAAACCAGTATCTCATCATCAAGCATCACTCTCTTCGACTAGTGTAATAATAACATTACCTATATTAATGTTGCTATAAATTCCCCTTTATTTGCAAACTTGCTAGTGGCAAAGAAATACTATATGCCAACTTCATGACGTTTATCTATGTACTGTAGAGTTAACCACATACAATTTGACGCAGCCAAAGAACAAGAGATTAAGGAAATGCTTGATAGTAAGCGAGAAGCAATGATGGCACTGCCTGGCATTCAGTCGCTTTGCACCATTGTTACTGGCGAGGGCGAAATAAACACATTCGCAGATTATGATACCAAAGAAAACTTCGATGCTGCCACACCAGAGGTTGGCAAGATCATGGGTG
>JAKUNX010000203.1 GCA_022451835.1 Candidatus Poseidoniaceae archaeon | reverse complement strand
ATTGCAGTGCCAACCTCGACTCCATAGCCACTCACAACATTTATTAATCCATCTGGCACGGTGTCGGACAACAACTCAGCAAAAACAACTGTGGAGGCAGAGGCAAATTCTGATGGCTTAATTACAACAGCGTTGCCGCCCGCAAGCGCTGGTGCAACTTTCCAAGCCGCAATCATAAGAGGAGAGTTCCAAGCAGTAATAGCGCCAACAACTCCATACGGTATAAGATCCAAATAGGCTGAAACACCATCTAGATTAAGATTTAACTTCTCAACTTCCATATGAACCAATGCAACAGCAAAATGACGATACCAATCTCCAAGTCCTGACATTTGAGCTTTGACTTCTCGGATCCGTTTTCCGTTGTCATTTATCTCAATTTCAATCAACTTCTGGTGCTCGCTATCCAGCCGATCAGCAATATCGTGGAGAATTTTGGACCTATTAGCAGAATTATACCGCCAATCATGTTGCTCAGAAGCCCTCTTCGCAGACTCCACAGCAAGCCTTACATCAACAACATTACTCCTGGCAATCTGAGCCCAAACTTCACCGGTAGCTGGATTTACACTGTCAATCCAATCATTGCTGTTTGGCGGAATGGATCGCCCGTTAATGAAATTTTGAAATCGTCTGGTCATTTATAGGCTCCTACTGCATTATTGAGCAAAATAACAATAATTAAATTCGATCATGAAAAGCATTTTATCTTTGAGCGATGGTAACTTGGTTTATCGAACTATCGGCAAACGTCACGCCGAGACAATTTTTTTCTGTCATTCACTTGGAGCCAATCAATCATTATGGGATCGACAGATTGAACAACTTTCGGACAGCTATCACATAGTCAGTTGTGATCTCCGCGGTCATGGCGAGTCAGACATTTTTACCACTCCTTATTCCATCGAAATTCTCGCAAGAGACATTCTCACTCTTTTAGATCACCTTGATATTTTTTCCTTTCACTTCGTAGGACTATCCCTTGGAAGCATGATTGGGCTGTGGCTGAGTTCTTATTCATCTAATCGTGTTAAGCGCTTAGTTTTGGCCGGTGCGAGTGCAAAGGTACTGGACAGCACTGCCTTTGAAAAGCGCATTAATCACATCAAAATTCACGGCTTAGATTCAATGTTCAACGAGCTTGATGCCCGTTGGTACGCCGATGGTTTTCCGACTATGCATCCCTCGATAGTCAAGGAAATTCATACCATGGTCGCCAAAACACCGATAGACGGATATATTGCAGCGACAATAGCTGTGCGCGATTTTGATATCAAAGACAGACTTTCAGATATCAAGGCACCTTTATTACTGATCACAGGCGCTGAAGATAAAGCAACACCACTATCAGAGGCCAAACTTATCAGCGAAACATGCGCAAATGCAAAACTAATTACAATTGAAAATGCCTCTCATTTAGCACTAGTTGAAAAACCCTATGAGTTTGATACTGCGTTACTCAATTTTTTTTCATATGTTGATGAACAGCCGCATATAAATAATTGACGAGATAATTCTACAGACTACAAGTCCA
>JAKUNX010000202.1 GCA_022451835.1 Candidatus Poseidoniaceae archaeon | reverse complement strand
CCATCTACTGCTTTCTTGATAGATGGAGATTATATTCCACAAGAATCCAACTTGATACATCAATGGAAGTTCAATGAAGGAAGCGGCTCACAAAGCAATGATAGTGTGAGTAATGGTAGTAATTTCACACTTTATGGAATGGATGCAAATAACTGGGTTGACTGCATCGATGGAAAATGTCTTCTGTTTGATGGAGTAGATGATTATGCTAAGGTAAACGTAGACGATTGGCTTGGAGATTTTACTATCAGCCAGTGGGTATGGGCAAATACCTCAAACCAAACTAACTATGCTGCAACATTTGCTATTGACGATAATGCTGGATCTAACCAATCCTTCCAACACATGATCTACAATCAAGAATGGAGGTTACATAATAATCAAAGCAAGGTGTTTGGAGATGTTGTAGACAAAAAATGGACACATCTAGTCACCGTCTTTGATTCCGGAGAAACCAGACAGTATATGGATGGAGTTTTAGTTAATACCAACTCATATCCAAACGGTTCATTGAATAATTTCGATTTGTACAAGATAGGTGTTAATCGCGCAGGTAGTTCTTACTTCGAGGGCATGATTGACAACCTTATGATCTGGGATACTGCGCTAACAAATGGATCGGTTACAGTGTTAAATCGTAATATAATTAACAACTGCACAGCTTATTCTGGAAATGGACAATCGGTCGCTTACCTCGAAACTACCCACCAAATCCCAGAAAATTTCACTGACCATGTGTGGGTTGTTTACACACATGGAATGAGAACTGGTGACGTATTTGGTGAATATCAATTACGAGTGAATTCTTACGATTCAAGCGGTAATTTACTTAGTACGAACAGCTCTTCAAAACAAGATTTCAATCCTACATGGAATTCTAGAGATATGAGATTCAGACCACACGCTGATGCGACTACAATGGAAATCAGAATATCTCTCGACATCGTTCCAACATCAACCGATGGTTCTCTGTTTGTAGATTCGACTGTTCTAAGAATAATTAGACCTCACATGGACTGGGTCAATGGCTCAATAGTAGAAACAGCGGTTAGTACAGCCGCTAGATCATTTAATTTCGGCACTTCCTATGGTCAGTCCCTAATCGCTGACATTCTAGAAGATGGTGCTAGTGGGGTGAAGGGCTATGTCTACGAGCCATATCTTACAGCAGTATCTTCGCCAAGTGTTTTGCTTTCATCATATGCAAGCGGGTACAACTTAGCTGAATCTTATGCGGCTGCAAACACAATGATTGGTTGGATGGGTGTCGTTGTTGGTGACCCAAAGATGAGCCCTTATGCTGACATTGTGCATGATGTGGAAATCATCGACATCAGAGTGTTAGAAAACGCTTCAGTAAATCGAAGCTTCAAACTACAAGTTGCATTACAAAATATCGGCCCTGGTGAAGCAAAAGGTGAATTGAAGGTAATGGACAAACTCGGTAGCGTAATACTTGCCAACCAGACTCTAACTATTGCTGATGGCTCTCAAAATGGAAGCAGGTTGATCGTTGAGCTAGAGGTTAACTCATCAAGAAAAGGCTGGAATAATCTTGTT
>JAKUNX010000201.1 GCA_022451835.1 Candidatus Poseidoniaceae archaeon | reverse complement strand
CAAGCGCTGCATAAGCGCCGGTTGAGGCGCCGCTGGGCTCTGCAGCACGACCATTGACTAAGCCAGCCACATACCAATCAACCTCGACACTAGGGTTACCTCGACTATCGAGTACCATTCTTGCATTTAATCCGGAGATTCGGTTAGACATTCGTTAGCCTCATGCTTGCCAAATGAACCCGTCTTTTGAATAAAGCGGATTTTATAAAATTCCATTAATCTAACACATTTTACCGTATTTGGGGAATCTTAGCCTTGATTATGCCGATAAAAAGTATTTAGCGAGTTTTAATATACTCATAGTGGAACTCCGCAACATGGCCCGAATCGCTGAAATTGATCGTGCAATCCTTGCCCACCTGCGAAGAAATGGAAGAGTGTCTTGTGTTGAGCTTGCTAAAGATATAGGAGCTTCAGAAAAAACCATTCGTACACACATGAAGAAAATGGAAGAGAATGGTATCATTAGAGGCTATACCATTAGAGAAGGTGGTGTAGGTTTGACTGCACTAGTTAGAATCAAGGTTCTCCCAGGTGCGGAAATTGGCTCTTTCGCTTCCGAAGTAACCGGATGGGATGGTATTGAAATCGTCTATGAGGTATCTGGTGATGCTGATCTTGTTGCATTAGTTCACGTTGATGATACTATGGCGCTAAGAGCCCTGCTTGACAAGATGTGGATGGCTGCGCCGAATGAAATTGGTTCAACTACTACCGAACTTGTTCTTGAGCAATACTGATTTGCGATTTTCTAAAGTGCCCCTTGGTTGTGGGGCTTACATGGCCTAAATAACTAATATTTTCAAAGAAAAATGGAAGATTATAAGTGTCAACAGAATATCGTTTACTCATGTCTAAAAACTGGAATAAGATTTGGAGATGGACACACTTAGGACTAGGAATAATGCTGGTGATTTACCATTCTAGGATAGCCTACGTAGAATATGGTTGGATGGATTCAGCCTGGTCAAGTGAAGTAGATGTTTTCGTTTCGACAACATTTGTATTCTTGGTGATGTGGACTGGTCTAGCAAAATGGCCGATTTATCCATGGTACAAGAAACGCCAAAATCGTAAGAAGCGAGAAAAGAAAGAAGCCTTAGCGAGATAACTTGTTTAATGTTAGGACCACAGATTAGGCATCCAAGCAAAGGGTAGCGTCTGTATCGACCCACTGAATCCCCTTTGTATCGGAAAATAAAATGCAAAGGGGTTTCGGATAACCCCTTGCAACTTATCCGAATCAATTTGTAGGAGGTTCGAACATTGTATCGGTTATTTTCTTCAAGAAGTATGCTGAACTAACTGAATCTGCTACTAACTTAATGAACAATCCAATCATTGAAGCGATAAAAATTGAATAAGAAAGCACCAAACAAACTAATTTCATAACCTCTTCGAATTGATTTGAACCATCAATAGATTCTGAGAATAAATACAGGGAGCCTGAAACGGAAAGTGCTGCTAATACTGCAAATAAGTAAGTCAATCCAATTACCATCACCGATCTCCATGATAATAATTTGATATCGCTTTTCAGTGATGGGAACTTAAACTCCATGCTATG
>JAKUNX010000200.1 GCA_022451835.1 Candidatus Poseidoniaceae archaeon | reverse complement strand
GGAATTATCTCAGAAATATCAACCAAAGAGAAATTGGAGCCAAAAGATAACGAATATGTGCACGATGCTGAAGGTTTGTATCTTTTACCGGGAATAATCGATCCACAAGTACACTTCAGAGATCCTGGGCAGCCGGAGAAAGAGGACTTGCACACCGGCTCTAGAGCTGCTGCGAGTGGTGGGGTAACATCATTCCTAGATATGCCAAACAATGTACCAAGCCAGACCACATTGCAATCCATGTACAACAAGTTAGAAACTGCATCTAAGAGATGTGTAACAAATTATGGATTTTTCATTGGCGCTACAGAGAATAACGTCGAAGAGTTACAAAAAGCAGTAGGGACGCCAGATGCACCGATTGCTATACCCGGAATTTGCGGAATTAAGATTTTCATGGGCTCTTCTACTGGAGACTTATTGGTAAACGAATCAAGTGCATTGAAGACTATCTTCGACAATACAGCAGGTCTGATAGCAGTACATGCTGAAGACGAAACAAGAATGATCGAGCGAGAAAAAATGATTGAAGGGAGAACAGACATGGCTGCACATGCAGAATGGAGGGACGACCAAACTGCGCTAATCGCTACAAAGAGAGCTGTTGGCTACGCTCAAGACAGTTGCCACAGGCTACATATTCTGCACTTAACCTCAGGAATTGAAGCTGATTGGTTGAACCAATTTACCTCCCTTCATGGACAAGAAGGAAAAGCACACATAACAACTGAAGTACTTCCTCAACACCTCACATTTGACGAAACCGATGTCGAGGTATTAGGCACGAGATTGAAAATGAATCCACCGATACGTTATCAGAAGGATAAGGAAACATTGTGGAAACGCTTGCATGACGGAACAATCAACTGTATTGCGACAGACCACGCCCCGCACACTTCGGAAAACAAGCAGAAAGGTTTCCCAAAAGCCCACAGCGGCATGCCAGGTGTTGAGACCTCATTACCTGTCATGCTCACTCCCGCTGCGAAAGGAGAATGTACGATAGAACAGGTTGTGCAATGGATGACATACAATGTTGCAGAGTGCTACGGAATGGTTGGAAAAGGTCGCCTAGAAGAGGGATATGATGGCGATATAGTTCTTGTAGATATGAACAAAGAATACGTCGTTGCTGATGAGAATACTTGGACTACTGTTGGTTGGAGCCCATTCATTGGTAAAACGCTAGTTGGATGGCCCGTTTTGACCGTTGTTGATGGAATTCCTGTATTCGAAAGAAACGAGGAAACTGGACCAAAAGGCCGGTGCCTAGTAGAACCGGGTGCTGTAGGCAAGCCGTTGGTAATGACGCCTTGGAAGTAAAATCATACATTTTCATGAACGATATGCGTTAAATTTTTTACTTGAGTAAAGAATTAGCAATCAGTGAAAAGCATGAGTGGAATGGAAGATAAACTTGGCCCTGGGCATCAACAGATAGTATTGGGATTACTTATTTTCGCCTCTGGAGCATTATGGGGAATAATGCTTGCTAGCGGTGATGGTGATATTGATTTGGCAGATCTATATGTTTCGGCAGTGGTAATGCTATCAGGGGCTATGATCACC
>JAKUNX010000020.1 GCA_022451835.1 Candidatus Poseidoniaceae archaeon | reverse complement strand
ACTATCCGCAGCCCAAAGTTTTCTTTCATCAGGACTCAATGCCTCGCCTGTTTCATCTGCTACTTCATAAAATTGGAATGGGTCAACCACTGGAGCATCAAAGTACTTGACTCCAAACTCAGACGCTACAAGTTGAGCGTTAGTAGAGTTTGAAGCCAATACAACTTTTCCGCCTTTTTCAGTTACGAAGTCGTGAATAGCAGAAGCTTCTGCAGCATCGAATGGTTTCTCAGGAGCAGCAATGATTAGTAAAGTTCTATGAGGATCTTTCCAATCATTAACTAACATCGGAGTTGACATAGTATTAGCAACTGTGTATCCAGTACCATCTTCGCCCATATTAGCTCTCATTTCAGTTAATTGAATGTTGTAATATTCAGGGTCTTGCTCATAAGGTGAAAATACGGTTTCCTTGTTTAAACTGAACAAACCTATCAATACAACAGAAATTAGTAGAGAAGCCATAAATCCAACCTTGAGCCAGGTCTCAAGACTGATTTTTTTCTTCTCTTCATCTGCCATATTATTCCTACTTTTGCACAATTCATAGCGCACTACTAACCTCTCGAAATTCTCTCCACTCATAATGATTGCTCATTGGTGAGCAAATTAATACGATGGTTTATAGACAATGATGCCCAGTTTTCAAAGCATTATTATTGCTAAAAATAGGCCCTATATGGCTATTTTTTAACATTAATTTCTTGACCGAAATATCAATGCAATCATTATCATCAAAATAAGCTCATAACTCATCAAGAAGTTGAGGGTATTGGTTTCAGTAAGTTCAGTATTATCATTGTCAGGTGATTCTTCAACATTAGAATCTCCTTTGTCCTCATTTTCAGCAGAATTTGAATTTACATTTATTTCAAAAACTATACTAGATATTTGTCCATTGCCAGCTGATTTTATTGAAATTGTAATTTCACAAAGCCTCTCTGGTTGTGATTCGGAGGCTGAAATCCGAATTGCGAACTCTTTCATAGTGGAATTTTCGACCTCTATATCATTCATAGAATCTAATCCCTCAATCGATACACTTGGGCAAGATTTAATTGAGGATTCTGGCATTTTAATGACATCTTTTGTATTACCATCATTGGTCACAATAAGCGAATATTCTACCGATGAACCAGCAAAAAGAGTCTCATCATTGGATTCTGATTCTAACTTTAAATCAAACACAGCAGGAACAGTAAGTTCAGCGTCAATTTCTTGCGAAGAAAGTGGTTGTTCTAACAAGATCTCTTGTGCAGTAAGCAATAGGGTCATTGAATCATTTGGCGAACGCTCAAAAGAATAACCTGAAGCATCTGAAATCTCAATAGTGAATGTTTGATTATCTGATGCCGATACGGAAATTGATTCATCATAATCTAATTCGATAGGGATATTCTCTGACTCATCCCATTCAATGCTTATCTCCAAGTTTAAGTCACCCATTCTATCATTTGAGACAAAGAATTCTATTGAATCAGTTATGTCTTCTTCACCTGATAATGTGAGTTCATAAACACCGTCCATATTAGTTTCCCAGCCTACCTCCCATGACGGAATTTCAACTTGGTCTTGTCCGCTAGTAAAAGGTAAAAATGAGATAGTAAACAAACATGTGAACAAAATCACAACTAATTTCGTATTACTTCTTTTCACTCACTCACATCCAATATTTTTCAACGCTCGCTTGGTAAGAACTCTAACGACTGACCGACGGTAATTAGGTGGTAAAGCAGTATTATTTACTGGTTTTACCGATTTTCTAATAGCCTCGGATAATTGAGAGATAGTAGCTCCTTTATCCCAAGATGAAGTAAATTCTGAAACTTGTTCATCATGAGTCTTCGGTATCGATTCTAACGCAGTCGAAGCAATCTTCAATGTGTTATAGTCGCCCTTTTTCCAAACTGCAGATATACCTGCTTCAGGGAAATCCCAAGATTCTCTAACTCGTAATTTTTGATAACTTCCACAGTATTCAAATGAATCTTTTGGCAAAGTCACCTTTAACATGAATTCACCAGGTTGCAAGACATTCTTTTTCATTCCATCCAATTGATAAAACTCATTCAATGGCATCGTTCTTTCTCCTTTAGGACCGATCAAAGTAACATTTGCCCCTAATGCCATAAAATTAGGTGCTAAATCTCCCTGATAAGTCGCAACACAGAGTGTGTTTTGATTCGGAATAACTCGGCAATCTGCTCCAGTCCCACAATCTGCTTTATGGCACCAGTCTATTGAACGTCGCCAATCTTCACTTTGATTATACCAAAAACATCTGGTATCAAGACATAAATTACCACCTACTGTTGCACTCTTTCTTATCAAAGATGAGGCTATTTTTGATGCTGCTTCTACGATTAAGGGATGTATTCCGTTTTCTGTTGTCAGTGATGAAAGTTTGGTCATACAGCCAATTTCATACGGGCTAATTTGATTAGCCTCAGGTATTTTTGCCAACGAAATCACATGTGGTTTTGGATTTATTCGCCATTTGTAATTTGGCAGAACGTCTGTGCCACCAGCAACCCAATCAAAATCCTCTCCTTGTTCAATCAAATTAGCTGCTATCGATGTCGCTTCTCCGATAGTGGTTGGATGATGAAGAATAAATGGCGGCATTAGCATCATGAATCACCTCCCATCTCACGTTGAGTTTTCTTAAGCCATGCTCTGCCTGCGAGACCCAATTCAGCTAATTGTTTTGGATCGGGCTCGGTGGCCATTCGCCATCCATCAACCTGATCTTCAAGTGGGATATTTGGATCAAAACCAAACAATACTCCATTGACATAATGTGAGGTGTCTTCTGTTCTTTGTCTTGCTTTGTCACGTAATCTGTGTTCGTCAGCTCTTGAAGAAAGCACTTCTTGTAATGGACCATGTTCTAGTCTTGGGCTTGGCAAATCCATACAATCATCCAGTTTGAGAGACTTTCGCTTTCTCTCAATGCCTTTGAATACAACATCTGGAGTAAGTGGCAAATCTCTAAACCTGACACCAACAGCATCGTAAACAGCATTTACAACTGCTGGCAGAATTGGCAATAATGGACCTTCTCCTGCTTCTTTGGCACCAAATGGGCCTTCTGGGTCGCAGGACTCGATGATTATAGGTTCAACATGAGGCATCTCATGTACTGATGGAATTTTGTATTCTAACAAATTTGCATTTTGTAAATGACCCGTTCTCCCATAGACCATTTTTTCAGACAACACCTGGCCAAGCCCCATGTGACAAGAGCCAATTATCTGACCTTTAACTGCTAAAGGATTGAGAGCTTTTCCACAGTCGTGTGCGGCCCAAACATTGGTGCATTTAACCAATCCCAACTCAACGTCAACATCTACTTCTGCAACATATGCTGAGAAAGAGTATGCAGGAGCAAGGCCTGCCGCAGCACCTTTGTGAACTCCGCCCATCGGTGGTGAGCGATAAGCTCCACTAGCAATTAGTGAACCTTTGTCTTCCTGTGCTTTATGTAATGCTTTTAGATAAGAGACTCCAATTGATGGATCATGCTTGTAGTAGATTCTACGATCATTCAAAATTAAGGTATTTGGGTGATAACCAAGAATGTCCCATGCTGCTTTGAGTATTTGATCTCTAATCTCTAAAGCAGCCCTTATTGCTGCATTAGCATTCATGAAAGTAACTCTACTTGAATATGAACCCAAATCAACCGGAGAGGTATCACTTTCATGGCTTCTAACATGAATCATCTCTATCGGTAAGGCTAAAACTTCAGCTACTACTTGTGCCACTGCAGTAGTTGAGCCTTGACCAATATCTGCTGCACCTGTATGGACTGTTACTCCACCATCCATATCAACTTGAATGTGTACTGTAGCATGTGGGAATCTGTTAGGGTCCCAGTGAATAGGTAAACCTGAACCGGAAATAAAGAATCCACAACCTACACCAATACCTTTGCCAAGAGGCAATTGACGGAATTTCTCATCCCAATTTGAACCTTCACGTACCTTCTCTAGTGCTTCTCGCATACCATTTGAAGTAATCCTAAAACCTGTTATTGTTCGACTATGCGGCGGCAATAAATTGGCTAATCTAAGGTCTATTGGATCAACATTCATCTGTTCTGCCATTTCATCAAGACCAACTTCTACAGCACATCTGGTATTGACAGCCCCGTGCCCACGCATTGCACCTGAAGCAGGTTTGTTAGTCCAAACTCTAGCTCCAGTATAATGAAATGATCCTAACTCATAAGGTGCGGTTGCTAAAACTCCATTGTAGTATGATGTAACGTGACCAAAAGATGCAAACCCTCCTCCATCGATCAATGCATCGATATCAAATCCAGAAATCCTACCAATATCATCAGCAGTCATCTTAACTTCTATGTCACTAGGATGCCTACCTCGATTAATCCAGTAAACCTCTTCTCTATCAAAAGTAATTCTAACTGGCCTGCCAGATTTTCTAGCAAGTATTGCTGCACACATTTCATGAGGGAATGGGTCTGATTTGCCACCAAAGCCACCTCCAACGAAGGTCCTTACTACGTTTATTTGATGCATAGGAACGTCCAAAACAGTAGATAATGCTCGGTGAGTATAATGTGGTACTTGCTGAGGAGTATACAACTGTAATCTGCCATTGGGATCCCAATGTGCGACAACAGCATGTGGTTCAGTAAATCCGTGGTGTACTCCTTCCATACTCCATTTGCCGTGAGAGGACGCATGTGGATTGTCCACTAAAGAACGATCACCAAATTCTTGGAATACTCTTTTTTGTACATTGGTCTTTGACAGGTGATATTTACCTCGCCAATGAATAGGTTCATCGACATCTTCTAAGCCCTTTTTTCTATCAAAAACTGGCTCTAAAATTTCCCATTCAATGTCAAATAATGATAATGCCTCGATAGCAATCGCTTCTGTTTCTGCACACACACAGGCAACTAAATCACCAATATGTCTAACTTTCTCAACCGCCATTGCGTGCTCATCTTTTGTCACAGGTAAAACACCAAAACGAGATGGCGCATCTTCACCCGTCGCAACAGAAATGACTCCAGGTAATGCTTCTACTCTTGAAGTATCAATTGATTTTATCTTTGCATAATGATGTGGAGAACGCAAAATTTTGCCGATTAACTCATTGGGTAATCTAACATCATCACCATACCAAGCCTGCCCTGTAACTTTAGCATTTGAATCAACTAGAGGTAGGGATTTACCGACAACAGTCCCTGTTCGAATTCGGTCGTGTATGTGTGACCCAGCAGGTTGAGGCTCTTTACACCCTACTGACTCTGGAATGAAATTGAGATCTCTTGGCTTCATTATTGGATCTGAACCTCCCGAACCGGGAGGAGGAAAAGCCTGCTTCCCGGCAACTCTTTTACCATCAGTTCGCTTTTCTGACGATTTGCCCGGTTGTTGACGATATCCTGCTGACATGATTATCACTTCGCATGACCGGGTGGCATAGATGGTTCTCCAGGACCATCTGGATGAGGGTCTGGATGTGGAGATGATGCGGGTTTGGGTGCAGCACTTTCACCGCGATGTATTTTTGCCGCTTCTTGGATTGATTCAATGATTTGCTGATATCCTGTACAGCGGCATAAATTTCCTTCAATTGCTTCAGAAATTTGTTCATCAGAAGGTGAAGGGTTGTTTTCTAACAAGGCTTGGGAGGCTACCAAAAATCCTGGAGTACAGAAACCACATTGTGAGCCGCCATATTTAGCAAAACAAGCTTGTATTGGTGCTAAGTGAGCTCCGTCTGCAAGGCCCTCGACAGTAACAATTTCAGTGTCTGAAACCTGCCCTGCTAAGCATAGACAAGACAACCTTGGCTCGCCGTCAATCATTACTGTACAACAACCACATGTCCCAAGATCACATCCACGCTTAACACCTAATGTGCCAACTTGGTCACGAAGTACATCAAGTAAAACTGCGTTAGAATTGATTAGCAATTCTGTCTCCTTTTTGTTGACAGTTGCACTCCACACGGTTTTGTCAGCGGATGGTGTCATTTTGACATACTCAGAACCAACCAACTTCTCACCCATTATATCCTAACAATGGTTGCATATCAATATAGGGATGAAATGCAAGAATTAAACTCTTGATTTAACATAAGCAAAGTCATCGCTACCGGTTTTTGGTTCTTGCCAATCTTCATCTCCGGGCAAAACTAATCCATCTCCTAAATTAATTAGCAGGCCACCGATTTCTCTTTGATTCTTTTGTAAACCATCCCAATAAAGTTGATTCTTGCGCCAATTTTTCCAGCGCTTAAGATTTCGCCAATTCCTTACCAATCTTGAATAGAGTTTCATATGTAATTTCCCAGATGTTGGCCACCAAATTAGTAATACAAAGAACATTATTATTGGATTAATTTGTGTAAAGTAAGCCAATAGCCAATGTTTGTTTAGTAAAATGTATACCGGGCTATCCGTAGCTAGAAAGATTACCGTAACCGATAAAGACACAAAAATCCACCAAATAGGGAACATTATGACTGCAGTTCCGATTTTTAGCGTGCCATGTATAGAATCTGCAACACCTCTTTTCTTTAGTTGCCACATTGTAAGATAATTTGCTTGATATGGCGGGACATTTCCTAATATTGCACTCCATGTCACTAAACCTAACATCCACGCAGCAACCCATAACCATGCGATTAGAGCACCTATATATCCAAAAAAACTAGGTTTTTCTGGTTTTGCTGCAACATCATAGGGAGTAGCTTCAATAGATTCTAATTCTGCAAAATGAGATTTTGATTTCTCTAATAATGGTGAAACCTTATCTGGATTATTTGAGTTATAATACTCCCATCCGGCTCTCATTCTCCTAGCACCAATTACCGATTCTGCATAACTTGGACGCTGGATTTTTTCTCCACTTTGGAGTGCTCTCTCAGCATGGACAACACTTCTTGCCAACCAAATCAACCGCCTTTCTTCCCAAGTAGTTTTAGACAGACTTGCACGTTTCAGTTCCGATTCTATAGATTTTGTAACACTTTGAACCCATTCATAGTCAGTTTCCTTTTGTTGATTTTCATCTTCCACTAATGGAGGTATTTCGGGTAAATTCATTGGTCTTTCAAGAATAACTGCTCCACGTTCTCTAAATTTTTGAGAATTAGAATAATGAAGCCCTACCGGAATTATATTTGGCTTTGGTAATTCGTTAATTTGAGCATTGCGTAAAGCGTTTAACATGATTCTTGCAGCACCGGTTTTTGCTCTGTTTACATTTGCTTCAGTATGAGTTTTTCCTTCTGGGAACAGTAATAATCGTCCCCCATAAGAAATTTCCATTCCGGCATTTTCTAACATTTCAGCGTTTTTTTGTTTGGACAATTCCAGATTATCACTATCTTTGGCACGATAAATTGGCAACGCACCACCTGCCCTAATCATGCGGCCTAAGAGCGGTATTTCGAACAATGTATGTTTGGCAAGAATTGATAATTTTCCAGGCAATGAAGCATGTAGTAGCATTGGATCAATCAAACCACTTGGATGCCATGAAACAAATATGACACCTCCTTCATGTGGCATGTTTTCATTATCAACAATATCTAACTCTCTAAACCACACAGACATAAGAGAGCGGTTAAATCTCCTTAATAATCGATATGTCAAACCTATTTTTTGATTACCTTGGCTCTCTGGGTCTTTGAGCCACGACATATGGCATGGTCGATGCGTATTACTCTTTACTTCACCGCCGATGGCAAAGGAAAAAATATCAGTTTTTGATGAAATTAATCTTCTTCATATATTGAATCCGATTCTAACTTTCTCTGATTGACAAATAATGCAATAGCAGAAGCGACTGATACTGCAAATATTGTGAATCCAGGAGTCTCCTCTGGCTCTTGCATGAAGGCAGATGCTGTGTCCATCAACATGATATCGATAGTAACAAGTGGTGAGGATGAGTGACCTCCACTTGAATTAGATTTCAAGCCTCTAATTGATATTGTATGGTTGCCATCTAAATCAATTCCTGGCAGGTGTTCAAGTTGATTGATAATATCAATTGCAGAAACATGACCCTCAGTATCAGTCTTTTCAAACGATTGCAGATTTGTCCAATCGTCAACAATATGATTACTACGCCACTGGATTGATTCAATTCCTCCAGAAGTCGTGAACTCGATTGCTTCTTTTGGAGTTAAGTGAGTGTGCGAATTATCATGAGTTGGATCATTTTCAATTGTAATTTGCATTGAGGAATCAAAAACATAGTATTTTTCAGCAGCTGCCAAAACTGATTCTAAAGCACGAACTTCGCCATGTCCATAAACGTTATTTTGACGGTTTTTGGTAATGATATTTTGAGCGTCATTGTCATCACACCCATCAATACCCGCAGCATCTCCCATGTATGTGCATGCACGGTACTCGGCGGTTTCTTGCATGAAATTTCTGACCTCAAACGGACTTAGGTCGGGGTTTGCTTGTAGCATTAGAGCAGCAACTCCTGCAGCACCGGGAGTAGCCATTGAAGTGCCGGAAAAGGCAGTATAACCATCGCCTGTATTGTGAGCAACTGACATGACATCAGAGCCAACATAGGCAACATTTGGCTTGACTCGGTTCTCTTCTGTTGGACCTTGGCTTGAATAAGCAGCAATTGATGAGTCTTTATCCAATGCACCTATTGTAATCGCATCTTCAGCA
The DNA here is from genome assembly GCA_022451835.1 of Candidatus Poseidoniaceae archaeon. Taxonomy (GTDB): domain Archaea; phylum Thermoplasmatota; class Poseidoniia; order Poseidoniales; family Poseidoniaceae; genus MGIIa-L1. The sequence goes on along the minus strand of JAKUNX010000020.1, from coordinate 11,484 downwards.
CTACCAGGGGTACCAATAGTACCTCTACCGGCTGAGTTACCTGCAGCAATAAACAGCGTAATATCATTGTATACCATGTCATTAGCCATTCTGTTAACACTATCTTCTTCTGAAGAAGTCCATTCAATTATGCCAAAAGCTCCAAGAGACATAGAAGCAACCCTGATATTGAACTGATATCTATTGTCAATAGTCCACTGCATTCCAGCCATTACAACTGCAAAAGAACCAGATCCACCAGAATCTAATACCTTTACTCCAACTAATTTTGCTTGTGGAGCCATTCCTGGATTTTCATAAGTTGGAGCCCCAGTTCCCGCGGTAGTTCCAGCACAGTGAGAGCCATGTCCTTGGTCATCATAGGGAAATACTTCAGTTCCGTTGGTAAGACTTGGATTATTTACTGGATCGTAAAAAGCCACTACCTTAGGGTCATTTGTTTCGGGATCATCATCTTGATCATCAAGACTAGAATGCAATCCGTCGATACCTGTATCGATAATCGCAACAGTTGTACCTGAACCATCATAACCAGTTTCTTGCCATGCTGAATCTACACCATGAAGCGCAACTGCGTCTCCGTTTTGTATAGTCATTATACCATCAAGTTCGAGCATCACAACTCCAGGAAGTGAAATTGCTTTGTCTAATAGAGCAACCGGAACTCTACCTGCAACAGCATCGATCGCTGGAAGGTAAAACTGATGTTCATAATCAACTTGTTCTTCAAGCATTACTACATCCTTTTCATCCGGTGTATGGTCAAAATCTACTATTATTGGCAACGTTCCATCTTTTAGCAGAATTGGATTATCAATATGGCGCTCAATCATATCGCCAATGCCATTTTTGTTACGGTCAACAGTAGTATCGACCCACCAACCTTCTTCTTCAACTGTTACAGACTCCGCATCAGCAGGAACTATTGCTCCAAGCGAAGGTAGTAGCATTAGCGAAATTAACACAATTGATACCGCATTACTCATTCTTGTCATACATAACTCCCAATCATCACTGATTAATCAATAATTGGTATCCTAGTACCAATCTGAAAGGGTCAATCTCTCCAAGTTACATATTCTTTTGAGAAAATAATACTTGATGATATAGAATCACTTGGATATGCCCCCCAATATGATTCTCGCATCTCTTGATTAGCGGACATACATGCTTCGACATCCGATGGCCGGTCATCGAATATTTGTGATTGGTTTAAGTGTGCAATAATTGGTTCAATGTTTGATAAATTTACAAAGCCCCAGCCAGTCTGTGTACATGGCAGAATAGGTGAAATTGGCATTGTGCCTGAAGTAGGATCCCAACCGAAATCAGGATACCATGCAGATAGATTAATCGCTTCTCTAATTTGTGCATTTGATACGGTAAAATTATCTCCAACGACCATCATTCCGTCACGCTCATCTGATGCTCCAGACCTATTGTCTGAAAATTCATGACGTAAACTCTCTAGAACATAGGAAATTATCCCAGCTGTTCTTGGGGTAGCAAATGAGGTTCCTGAGGTCTCATGGTAACCATCAATATCATCATGATTAGGTAGGTATTGAGTCCAATCTGCAGAAATATCGGGATAAGACCCCGACATTATTTCTTTTTGATCGTCTCCTTCTTCTGCATATCCTGCGATACCTATCGACCATGGAGGCCCTGCAGTAGCATCTTGTATCGCTGGGGATGGTGAATTGTCTGCCGCACCAGTATGCAATTTGTTTTTATCGACCACAGCTACTTTAGTAGCATCTTCAATTCCAGGAACTGGAATCGAGCCAATTGCCCCAAATGAGGTTGAGATGACATCTACTAAAGGTTGGTTAGCAGCAGCCAAAACAGCACTATCTGAAAATCCTTCAACAAAGAAAATTACCGCATCAGAATTGGCATCAATTACAGAACCAGTTACTGCAGTTCCATGGCCATCGTTGGGGTCGTCCAAAATTAGAATACCTCCGTCTCCATCAGGAGATGTCCCAATAATTTTTGTTCCAGGAAAATAAACAATATCGGATGTTGTCAAATTGTCCCAACAATCTGCTCTGTCAGCATCATACCTTTCTTGCCATGTTCCATTGAAGGTTAATTCACAGACTTTGTTTACTCCAAGTTCATCCAATAACCACTGAGGATATGTTTCATTGGTGCGAAAATGGTCATGGTACACATTGATTCCTGTATCGATTGGAGCAACAACTGAAAATGCTCGCCAATCATTAGATGTGTCTGAAGAGGCTGCACTCATAGTGGTTTTTTCTTCAGGTGAATAAGCAATAGCTAGGAATAGGGCGCTGATGAGTAATGAGGCGATTAGTAGACCAGCAAGTAAATTGGTTGAGGATTTTTCCTCAACCAACTCAGCCTCCAACGCTTCCGCCATGATTCACTGTAATACCTTTGTTAAATCAATATAACTACCCAATGAACAAGTATACCGCGATAGAATTGGTTATATTGAAGCAAGAGAGACTATTGCATCAACCATGGAGGGAGATTTTTCAACAAACCATCTCCCGTTCCCAATGCCGTCAAGAAAGCATTCTCTTTCTCAAGAATGGCGTAACTTAACATTCATGCATTGGGAAGTAGATTTGGAAAAATTACGCCCGCATGTGCCAGAAGGATTGGAGATTGATACTTTTGAAGGAAAAGCATACATTGGCGTTGTACCATTTATGATGAAAAATGTAAGACCTACTTGGTTTGTAAGTACGCCCTTTGTCTCAACTTTCCCAGAATTTAACATTAGGACTTATGTCAAGAAAGATGGTATTGCAGGAGTATTTTTCCTTACACTCGAAGCAAAGAGTATCATAACTTGTAATTTTGCTCCCAAAGCATATGGATTACCATACCGATATGCCAAAGGACTAGTAAAAAAACATGACAACATTATGACTTGGAAAAGTTCAAGACAAAATGGCAAGTATAATCTTAACGGTCTGACGAGAATTAATGGTGTCACTCAACAAGCAAAGAAAGATAGTCTAGAGGAGTTTTTATTCGAAAGATATAGCCTGTATACTGAGCGAAATGGCAAGGTTATGAGAGGTTATACACATCACAAAAAATGGGATTTCCAAACTGCAGAAGTAGAATTAAACGATAATTCTTTGACCGAAAGTTTCGAATTAGGGATCAAAGATTGTCTAACCCCTGAATTGATTCATTACTCTGACGGCGTTAGAGTAAGAACTTATTCTATAGAAATTGCAGAACGAATTGGCGAAGATATAAATCGAGATTTTTTATTCTTGGATGGAGACTGTGGATTATGCCACAGGCTTGCAACATTTGTCGATAAGAGAATGAGAAAAAATGCGAATTTAGGATACCGGCCAAATAATTCTACAGATGCAAAAAGGGTAATTGCATCCATGCCTCAGAAATTCATCGATGCCGATACAGTTTATCTGATTAGAAACGGCAGAGCATACATGAAATCAAGTGCAGCAATTAGATGTCTGCTATACATGAAATGGTATTATAGGATTTTTTACCCACTCTGCTGGATTGTACCGTTGCCAATTAGGAATTTGGCATATAGCATAGTTGCTCGAGTTAGACATAAAATTTTCAAACAACCAAAGATTTGTTCATTTAGAGTAGATTAATTTGTAGATTCGCAAAAAATTCAGTATAACGCCGCCGTTTTGAAATGTAAATCCCGATACGGACACTCATGGACGGCAGAGAACAGCGCATGGTTTGGATTGATTTGGAAATGACCGGACTGGACATTGAAAAAGAATCAATAATTGAAATTGCTACTATAATTACAGATAGTGAACTAAATATTCTTGCCCAAGGCCCTAATTTGGCAATAAAAGTGTCTGAAGAACTTATTGAAGGCATGGACGAATGGAATACTACTCATCATCATCAAAGTGGATTAGTTGATAGAATAAGATCTGTGGGGGTTTCAATTGAAGAAGCACAACAACAAACAATTGAATTTTTACAACAATGGGTCAATCCAAAATCTGCTCCATTATGTGGAAATAGCGTATGGAACGACCGTAGATTTTTAGACAAAGAAATGCCCCTAGTTGCTGATTATTTGCATTACAGGATGATTGATGTATCTACTGTCAAAGAATTAGCCAAAAGATGGTACCCTGAAGTGGATAAATATCCAAAGAAGCTGTCCCATTTAGCTCTAGATGACATCATAGAATCAATTGAAGAATTACAATATTTTAGAGATAGAGTCTTCCAGTAATCACAATGATTCTCGCCAATTTTTGTCACTCACAGTTACTCCTTTAGATAATGAAAGGATTTGAGCAGTTACAGCTATAGCGATTTCCTCAGGCGATTCCGCTCCGATATTAATTCCAATTGGACAAATTACTTGTTCCAAAAGTTGACTATTTACCCCATCTTCAATTGCTGCTTTACAAAATGATTGCCATTTACTTCGACTACCAATTACTCCGATACGTGGAAATGTTTTGCCATCCAGATTTGAGTCACTATTTTGACACATTTTTAGTAATCCTAACAATCTTTGCTGGTCTTCAGACCAATCATGGCCAAGTAATAAGATATCAGAAAACCGATTAATTGAGTCTTGATTCTCTTTATTTAGAAATTGCCCAACCGATGAATGGATTAATTCTGATGCTTTAGGAAATGCTTCAACATTACAATATTCTTCCCTAGAATCAGTAACTGAATGATGCCAATTTAGTGAATTAATTGTCTTAGCAAGAGAATTTGCGCAATGACCGCCTCCCATCATTAGAACATGAGGTGGAGGAATAATTAGTTCAATAGACACTGTTACTCGGCCCCCGCACAGTGAATCTAGAGGTTGTACTTCATAGCCCTTCGCACTTTTGTTTAAACCAAATGTTTGAACTTCGCCAAATGGTTCAAAATGCTTCTCAAGAATCTCTATGCATCGATTTAGCACTTTTAATTCCAAACCTGCACCACCGATAGTGCCGTGAAAACCATCACTTGATTCTGCTACTGCCAAGCGTGCACCAACCTTTCCAGGAACACTACCAGAGGTTTGAACTACGCTGGCTATAACGACTCTTCTTCTGAGCGCTAGCTTGTTTACTGCCCAAGCCAGCGTCTGCTTCGTCATGTCTCGGGCTAATCTTCTTCACACATACTATTTACGCATCAAAGTGTATCAAAAAATTGTGAATTATCTAACAAAATCTCAAGATCTTCAGGAGTATCGATATTTAGCGATAGCAAACCCCCATCGATTTCTATGGCATCAAACTTGACTAAATCTCTAAGTGGGGTGTCATCTGATGAGTTTAAAACGTTAAGTAAGTCTTTCTTTACTAAATGCACAGGGTGGCCATTTTTACCATTTTCAGAAAGGCATGAAGATACCTTTGATTCGAGTAACTTTGCTACATGTCTTGATTTCCAACCTGGCCTATCAATCGGTGACATGATAACTGACTTTGGCATTCTTCCAAGTTCAGATAAAATTGAGTTTAAACCTATTTTTAGACTACCAGTACGTCCTTTTTCTGGATGTTTATTTACTACTACAACCGCACCTTTAGATCTCATAAGTGCCTCAAATTGTAAGTCCTTATTCACTACAACTACAATTGGACTGCAACCAACATTATGCAACTTTTCTATCGCATGATCTAACAATGTACTTCCATTAACTTCAACTAAAGCCTTAGGCTTTCCAAGACGAGTACTGAGTCCACCGCTGAGAATTATCGCTGGTATTGATTTTGCCAAGAAAACACCTCAAGGCCTTATTTCTTAGAAATCGCTGGTTATTTCACGTCCAATAATCATACGTTGAACCTGAGAAGAGCCTTCGTAAATTTGCATTACCTTTGCGCCTCTCATTAGTCTAGCAACTGGATATTCCTCAGAGTAGCCATATCCACCGAAAATTTGTACTGCATCAGTAGATACTTCCATAGCAGTATCAGCAGCAAAACGCTTTGCATGAGCCGCAGATTCAGTATTTCTAATTCCCTCATCTGACTCAAATGCTGATTTCCAAGTTAGCATCCTTGAGGCTTCAATTTTTGTCTTCATATCCGCCAACATGAATTGGATTGCCTGATGCTTATGTAATGGCTTACCAAAAGTCATTCTTTCATTAGAATATTGTAGAGCATGCTCGTAAGATGCTCTAGCTAATCCTGTAGCATGAGCAGCAATATTAGGACGGCTCAAATCAAATGCTTTCATTGCGTTCATCCAACCGCCAGATTCACTTTCGCCAACTAATTGGTCTTTGTTGATTCTAACATTATCAAAAACAATTGACCTTGTATCAGAACATCTTTGACCCATATTAGTTTCTTTTTTACCTAAGGAAAAGCCTTCAGCATCTTTTTCGACAATAAATCCTGACATGCCACGATATCCTGCATCTGGATCAGTTTTAGCTAATACGAAGAAGAAATCTGAATAGCCAGCACCGGTAATCCACATTTTTTCTCCATTAATGACATATTCATCTCCATCTAAAACTGCCGTGGTTTTGCAAGCGGCAACATCAGAACCAGCTCCTGGTTCAGTAACCGCATACGAAGCAAGTTGTCCTTCTTCAGCCACTTTTCTCAACCAGATTTCTTTCTGTTCATCGGTAGCACCAGTGATTAATGGAGCACAAGCCAAAGCCGTAGCATATGCAGCGGTTGCGAAACCAGGGTCGCCCCAAGCAAGTTCTTCATTAACTAAAACTTCCTCAATACAACCTAAACCCATTCCACCATATTGCTCCGGAATATGTAAATTGAGAATCCCTATATCATGAGCAGCAGATATTGCATCTTTAGGATACTGTGAATTTTCGTCCCAGTGTTCTGCATTTGGCCTTATTTCATCAAGGGCAAATTCATGAGCAAGGTCTCTTAGACCTTCTTGCATATCATCAAGTTTGAAGTTGACCATGATGCTCCGACAAGGTGGGGGGTTAAGATTTCATGGTTTAGAAACCAACACGCCTAAAGTATTCGCAAACTGCTAAGAAAATAAAATACAACATAATCAAAGCGATTCCTTCCCATTTTCTAAATTCATATGAGGTCCGCATCAATAGTAGTGCAACCACTGTACTGATAATTGTGGCTGGTAAGATAACTAACATTATCATGTCAGAACCTGCTTCTGTAAGATATAGAGGATGCACTGTTGCTGCAACACCAATAGAAAGAAGTGGGTCTGTAATATTTGAACCAATTAATGTACCAATTGCGACACCTTGTGAACGCTTTGCAGCCATAAAGGCAATTGTTAATTCTGGTAATGAAGTTCCTAGACCGGATACCACGGTACCTATTATCGAATGAGGGATATTCATTTCATATGCTAGATCACTAGCATTAACCACAAGATGATGTGCGGCAAAAACAGCTAATGCGAGTCCAATTAGAACCATGACAAAATAAGCAGCGCCTGACCATGAAAGGCTCTTTAATTCAATAGATTCTGCTTCTCCTGTTGATTCCTGATCCATTATCTCCTTCCTATTGTAAAGTAACCAACTAATATAGAACACGTACAAACTTGACAGTATTATTCCCTCAATTCTTGTAATCCCTTCATCACTGATTAAGAAAAAGGTCATCAAAAGCAAAGATAGCATCATGATTAAACCATCACGATTAAGCCATGACGGTCTAATTTTGAGACCTTTAACCAGGGCAACAAAACCCAATATCAAAGTTATTTGAACTAATACCGAACCCAAAATTCCACCGATTGCGAAATCTGCAACTTCTGGTTTACTTTCCACATTCAATGCTGAAGTAGAGGTAACCAATATTTCTGGTAAAGATGTACCAATTGATACAATGGTAAGACCAATGACCACTTCTGGTATACCGCCTCTTCTAGCAAGTCCTTTTGCACCCTCGATAAAGAAGTCTGCAGATACGACCAACAATCCTAATGCAAGCAATAAAATTATGATTGAATAGATGATATTACTTCCACCAAGGTTTGCAGACATTATTTGACTACCAACTATAGCCAAAAACAAAGTTGCTAAAATCAGTAATGTGTTAAACTGGAGCAGTTGAGGGATTCCCATCAACTTAACCTCCCGCGTCATGGCAATCCTAAGTAGAATGACTTATTCACAATTATGATAATTAACACTATTTAGATAAATGAAATAACTAGTTTGTTTAGCGCAGTCCATGCGCAAAGAATTTGTTTCAGAATTAATTGGAACATTTTCTATGGTTTTCATTGGATGTCTTGCCATCAAGAATGGATATAGCGCACCAATTGTATCTCTTGCATTTGGCTTAGCAGTTTGCTTAGTGATACTAATTTCAAGAAAGTATAGTGGTGCTCATATCAATCCTGCAGTATCTATCGCATTCGCATTAACCGGGGAATTAGAACGAAGGTTGCTACCTGTATATCTTGCTGGACAATTTTTAGGAGCTCTAATTGCGGGATTGTTAATTGGAGAATATGGTGCCACTGAGTTCTCAATCAGTCTTAGTTTTGGAATTATTATTGAAATTTTCATTACGTTCGCCTTAATGTTGACTATTTACCTCACCATTTGGCACACTGATAACGACTTATTTGTTGCAGTTGTCGTTGGAGTAATGGTTGCATTACTGGCATTTTATTTTGGTGAATATACTGGTGCATCAATGAATCCTGCTCGAACATTAGGTCCAAATGTTGCATCAAGCAGTTTTAATCCCATACCAATATACTTTGCAGCAACAATTTTGGGTTCTTCGATAGCTGCAATTTTTGCCAAAAAACTCCGCTATAATACCAAAAATTAGAGGGGCTTAATTCAAAAACTGAAGGCGGTTGGGAGAATCATGTCCGAGAAGCGTGTCATTCGTAAATTGAAGAAACTCGCTTCAAGAATCCACACAAAAATGGAATCTGTTAGAGATGAAATAGAAGATCTTGAAATTGAGTTTGAACTTCTACAACAACATATCCAAAAACTGGAAGCTAAGGCTGAGAAAAGCCCATCTAATTCTGAAGAAATCACCGTTATTCTAGATGATGAAGAAGAAGACGATATTGACTTAGAAAACTCCAGCGCAGTTGGCGTCCCAAGAAAATTTTAATCAGTTTTCTTTGAGTATATTTGCTAACCTTTGTGAAATCAAATCGCCAACCATACTACATGTTGAGTCGCCGCCCAAATCATAAGTTAGATGCTTGCCTTCTTTTAGATGCCCAGAAACACTTTCTTCAATTGCTGATGCTACACTAATTATTTCTTGATCATGGTTTTTTCTACCTAGCCAATCCATCATCATTTGAATTGAATTTACCGAAGCTATAGGATTTACCTTATTCATCCCTGAATACTTTGGCGCAGAGCCATGAACTGGCTCAAAGAATGCGTGTTTATCACCTATATTCCCTGAACCTGCCATACCCATTCCACCTTGAAGGACTGATGCCAAATCTGTAGCTATATCGCCGAACATGTTTGATGTAACCACGACATCATAATGTTCTGGAGTTCTAGTTATCCATTGAGTGAATGCATCGATATAACCATAATCAGTAGATATAGTAGGATAGTTTGCTGCTACCTCATCAAACGTCCTTCGAAATAATTGGCAGCCTCTTGTGACATTACTCTTGTCAATACAAGAAACACGACTTACTCCGTCTGAAGGCGCTCCATTTCTAGTCTTTGAAATTTCAAAACCCATTTTCACCAATCGTTCGGTACCATGTGATGAGATAGGTCTTGGGTCATAAACAACTTCACCATGTAAATCAGGGAATTCTACTTCCGGAATAACATACTCATCCAATCCTTGAGCACGGTTAGATGCTCGTTTCAAAAGGGAATGATAGAGTCCTTCGGTGTTTTCTCTTAAGATAGTCATATCAACCATATCTGGCTGCCAAATTTGTCTAAATTTCCCGTGGACTTTATGCATAACTCCATCAAAAAGTTTTACTGGCCTTACATTGGCATACAAATCTAAACCAGATCTTAATCCTAAGATTACCGAGCCACCAGCCAAATCACCATTTGGCAAATATGAACCTGGATGCCCGATAGCTCCTAAGAATATCGCATCAGCCTCATCGCGACAAAATTCAAATGACCCTTCTGCCCATTCCTCTCCGGTTTCTTTGTAATTTTGACCACCGCATGCAATTTCAGTAAATTCAAATCCAATATTGGTATTTTCAACAATTGTTTCGAGTATTTTTTGAGCTTCAACCGCTACTTCTCGCCCAGTCCCGTCGCCAGGTAGTATCGCAATGTTGTAGTCGCTCATGATTGTGCCACAAGACACTGGTAAATGAACAAAACTGTATTAGTTTAAAGGTGAAAATTACTCATTTGTAGATTAGAGCGACTCTAATTACAGGTTGTCCTAAGGATTTCTAAGACATGTTCAAGTGACGGAATAGTGTGATTTTCAAGTGGAGGTGAAAACGGCACTGGGGTATCAAGTGCGCCAATTACACATGGTGCTGAGTCAAGCGCGTAGAAGCATGACTCCAATATACGACTTTGAATTGTGTGGCCAAGACCACCACTCCATTGACCTTCTTGCAAGATTACTAGTCGACCAGTACGCATTACTGAGTCAACACATGTTTGTGCATCAAACGGAATGATTGTTCGCAAATCAATTATTTCTACTTCAATCCCTTCACTAGACAAAGTATCAGCTGCTTGTTTTGCGAGGTGTAACATTGCCCCCCATGTAACAAGAGTAACGTCGCTTCCACCTCGAACAACTTCTGCTTTGCCAATTTTGTAATTCTCATTATTTGATATCGCATCATTTACCTTCTTGGTGTCTACCTTTTGGTTAATGTTCTGCCCCCATCCGGTCAAACCCCCTCTCAGCCCATACAAACCAATATGTTCCAACATGATTACTGGATCTTTAATTTCAGCTGCTTCTACAAGCAAATCATAGGCATCTTGCGGTGTTCCTGGTGCTAATACGATAATTCCCGGGTCATTGGCAAACCAAGATTCAATCATATTGGCATGGAACGGTCCAGAACGAGTTTTTGCACCTAAAGGAATCCTAATCGTCATTGGACAATCTGCTCCCCAACGCCATCTAAGCATAGCTGCATTATTGATTAGAGCATTAAATCCAAGCGCTGCAAATCCGCCAAACTGAATCTCTACCATTGGCCTCATGCCTGATAAGGCAGCACCTGTTCCAGTATGAACAATGACTGCTTCGCATAAAGGCATATCAACCAACTTATCATCATGACCAGCGTTTTTTAATGCAATATTCATTCCAAATGCACCTGCAACCTCCATATCTTCACCTATGAACACACAATCATCTCCATACCGGTTTGCAATATCTACCATGGCTTGTTGAATTGCTCTAGCATAGGTCCATCCACCCTTTGTAGCATATTCCAATGTTGATTCTCCTACCTCAAGAGACGCTGCTGAGAACTCTGTAGCGCCATTTTGTAAACGAGAAAGATGATCTTGATGTGTTTCAGCATCAGTTATGCTGGTTACTC
>JAKUNX010000002.1 GCA_022451835.1 Candidatus Poseidoniaceae archaeon | reverse complement strand
TTGCTCTTGAAATAGAGGATGAGAATTTATCTTCTGAAAGTTTGGATAACGTTGAAGTTAGGAGACCAATTCCATGTGAAATATCTTTTGAAAACACTGGTGACGCCACTGTTGAAGGAAGTACATTGGCTTGGAGTGTTGGCACTCTAGCCGCTGGCGAAAAGCAGGTTCTAGCAATAGAAGGACGAATTGTGGTGACTGGAACCAAGACTATCAAAGCAGGTTCCGCATCTGCAACTTACACCGCAGAATCAACCCTATCTAACTTGAACTTTAGAGAACTAGATGCATTCTGCCGAGGATTTACTTACATGAGAGTGAGAGAAGATGAAAGACCAGATAACTGGATTTGTAAAACTATATTTGAAAACCGTTCATCTTTCGCTGTCGACCTAGTCAAGTTACAGGTTAGAATGAAAGGTAGCAATGAGTTGCTATTTGATGTTCATGATGTTGAGCAAGATGTGCTACCTAATGGCAAGTGGGAATCTGAAGAAAGAACTGTTGTAGCAACTTCTGAGCCAGATTTCACCTATGACTTGTCTTACACAATCCTACCTCATGCAGTAAGATCTACCGAAGGTTCAATGAAGCTTCAAGAAAGTTCCTTTGATGTACTTGAGGCAGATGTCAAGAAGAGTTACTCAACAACTGGATTAAGATCATACAGAAATCAAAAAGTTGGTGTTTCAATAACATTGGGTAATAGTGGTTCTGCAACCATCAACTTGATGAGAATCACCGATGACATTCCTGGACTTTTCGAGGCACCAGACCTAGAATCTATGAAAATCAGTGTTGCTGGTAAAGACCTAGACCCAGAACAGTACAAAGCAGAAATTAGCAGTGGAATAACTCTTGAGAAAGAGCATAAATCCCCTGACGGAGATGGCCATACATTGACAATGACCATCGGAACAAGAGGTCCCCTAGGATTAGAACCTGGTAAAGAAATCACAATTACTTATGATTTGATTTCTCCAGATCCATCTCCTCAGAATGAAAAAGTAGTTGCTCCGCTAAGAGCAGAATTCAGTGCAGAAAGATTTGGACCAGTATGTGGTAGAGATTGTGCTGATGCTCCATCGATTAAGGTTATTCACAATAGAAGAGATTTCTCCGCTGGTAAGCAAGCAATTCCACTAGGTGGAAAAGGTCGCTACGAAGTATTGATTTTGTTTGAAAATAATGGTGACACTGCATTGCAGGACATCTATATCAATGATGTAATTCCAACTAATTTTGAAATTAAGGATTGGTATATCAAGGGTGCTAATGGAAAGCGCGATGATTGTGAAATAACCACCGAAGAAGTTGACTCCGGAACCCAAGCAAGTTGGATGGTCCCAATGGTAGGAAAGGGTGAGAGGTTGGAAGTTTGCTTTGAAATAAAAGGTAATGGTGAAGTTGATGGTGACATTTTGAATAAATTCCACGGTGTACACTTTGGAGATGAAATTGAATCTGATGATTTACCAGAAACCATATCTGATGAAGATCCTGTTGAAGAAGAATCTTCTAGTGATGATACAACTGATGCTGCAGATGAATCTGAAGATAAGCCTAAGGTTACATGGAGAGAAGATGTTTTGTTAAGAGTAATGGATGCTCATAACATAGATGTAGCTCACAGAGATGCATTTGTAGAGCATGCAGTAAATTTCGATGCTGATGATAATGGATATCTGAAGAAGGCTGAACTTGAAGATGCTGCTAAGGCATGGAATGACCAGTCTACCGGTGATGATGCTGAAGAAGCCGAAGCTGCTGAAGAAGCAGAAGCTAGTGAAGAAGTCGTGGAAGAAGCAAGTGAATCACCTGAGGGTGGAAAAGCATGCCCAGTTTGTCCTACAACATGTGCTGATGATGCTGACACTTGTGCAACCTGCGGATTTTCTTTCGCTGACTTGTGAATCAAAAATCAGTTTGTTGGCAAAGACCAGTTTGGCCAAACCTCGCTTTGAGAATCACCAGATACTATTACGATTACTTGTCTAGGAATACTAGACAAAAATTTCTCAATCGGCATAGTAGTTGATGGCGGCATTATTCCATCTCTGAGATCTACTGCAAGCCAAGCATCTGGATACTGTTCCATCCATGCATTTAGTTCAGCCTCAATACCTTGTGGAGGTACTCCTTGTCTAACACTGGCCAAAAATTCCCAACCATTGATACAATGTCTCTCCTCATCTGTCCACATGAATACTCTTGGTTGATTTGGTAATAGTGAGATTTGTTCAATCGCCTCTAACTGAGTCACACAAACAGGCTGAAATGGCATTGGCATCGGTAGTGGATGTTTCCAATTAGAGTCGACTTCAAGCGGTTCTTTGCGGCGCATGTGGCTACCTATGATGGTTCATGGTTTGAACATCACGGCTCGATGATTGATTAGATTAGGTAAAAATCAATGCCAACCTTCATGCCCTTGGTTAAATTACGGCGACTATGGCAAACAGTAACACTCCACCACCTCAGCCGCCTGGTGGCTCGATGATGATGATGCTAATGGTCATGGTTTTGATGACTTTACTCATCATGAATCCAGGAATTAGGTCCACTATGGGTGGAATAGCTGATCCAATTTTGTCACCGGTTCTACCAGAAGAGTCATTTTTTATCATGACTGTGTTAATACTCGGGACTTTTTCTATGCTGATGAATACGGTATTGAGAAGTTTTTTCCTAGACCCTATTGAACAGGCTCACATTGGACATCGTCAAGGCCAGATTAGGAGAATGATGAATGATGCAAGAATTTCACGTGACCCAATATTGCAAGAAAAAGCAACAATAATGCAACAACAAATGATGCCAGAGCAATTGAAAGTGCAAATGGGTGCAATGAAACCAATGATGTTTACCATGATCATAATTATCGCAGTCTTTTCATGGCTGACTACGACTGTCGAAACTTTTAGAGTCGATTATGTATCTCTTCCTTGGGTCTCTGAATGGAACCTATTATCTGACAAGTTTTTGTTTTTCCCAGCATGGATTTGTGCATACATCTGTATGAGTGCACCTTTTGGCAGAGTTGTTGATAGGCACATTAAGTTGTTTAGATACAGAAGTCATCCCGTAGTTAATTCGGGAGAAAAACTGAAAGAGCCTTTGCTTCATTTAGTTGCAAATCAATCAAAGTCTGTTGACAAAAACGCCCAAAGAAGAAGACAGAGAAGTAAGTCTCAATCAAAGAAAAAGGCTAGTCCGAAAAATACTGAAAAGACCGAGACTCCTAAGAATACTAAAAGTAAATCAAAAGCCTATTCTAGTGTAGATGGCCTTACTTGTCCCGAATGTGGTAGTGACATGATAAGTAAAGCTGGGCCAAGAAAGAAAAAATGTGATGTTTGCCGGCACCAATGGGTGTGATTATGAATAAAGTTACCATTTCTGGACATCCTGGAAGTGGTACATCAACACTCGTTGAGGGGCTCAAAGATAATTTAGGATGGAATTCAATTAATGGGGGAGAAATCTTCCGTAATGAAGCAAAAAAACGTGGAGTTAGTTTGGCAGAATTTGGACAAATTTGTTCTGAAGATGAATCTGTAGATTTACAATTGGATGATATACTTAGGCAGCACATTGCTGATGATTCAATTAACATTGTAGAATCAAGATTAGCAGGATGGTGGGCATACAAAATGGAAAGAGATTGCATTAGAATTTGGCTAAACGTTTCTGAGGATGAAAGAGCCAACAGAGTCACTAATAGAGAAGGTATTTCACTTGAAGAAGCAAAAATAGCCAATGCAAAAAGGCTGATGGTAGATAATGAAAGATATCAAAAAATGTACGATTTGATTCCTGATGACCCGACCCCTTATACCCATACTATTGATGCAACAGATATAACAGCACAACAAGTACTGGAAAAAGTGATTGCAATTTTAGGTGGTTATTAGATGGCAAGAGTTAGATTAGGGGAAGAATCAAAGTCATCTAGTCACGGACTAGACCCTGAAAATTTGACTATTGAACAACGCCTTGCTTCTGGTTTCATACTTTTAGATAAACCACCAGGTCCCACTTCCCATCAAATTGCTTCTTGGGTTAGAGATTTACTTGGATTAGAAAAACTTGGACATGGTGGGACTCTCGACCCATTCGCTACCGGAGTATTACCCTTGATGGCTGGCAAATCAATGAAATTGACCAAAGGAATTTTGAAAACCGATAAAACTTACATTGCGGTTTTGAAATTTGCTGAAAAGCCAGATCCTGAACAATTGAATGAAGTCATAAACAAGCTAACTGGGCGGATTTACAATGTCCCACCTGAAATTTCTGCAGTTAAAGTTCAAGTTCGAACAAGGAAAATATATCACTTTGAATTGATTGAATTGGCAGATAAGGAAGCGATTGTAAAAATAATTTGTGAAGCTGGTACGTATATTAGAACAATTGCTCGTGACATGGGACTTTTACTTGGCTACAAAGTTAATCTAAAAGAACTTAGAAGAGAAAATTCTGGCAGATTTACTCTTGCAGACTGCGTTACTCTACAACAAATTGCTGATGCTATTTGGTTGTGGAAAGAATGTGATAATCCCACAGCCATGAATAAAATTATCCATCCCACAGAGAAATTACTGCTTGATAAACCATATATTATTGTTAAAGACAGTGCAGCAAGTGCTCTCTGTCATGGTGCGCCTTTGCTTAGACCAGGATTGATAGAAGTTAGTGATAAATTGTCAAGCGGTCTTGAAGTAGCAGCATTTACTTCAAAAAATGAAATTGTTGGTATCGTTAAGATGAGTAAAGATTTCACTGAAATATCTTCAACAACTAATGGCGAAATAGGTAAACCTGCTATGATCTTAATGGAGCAGGAGAGATATCCCCCTCAATGGAATAAATGACCTAAGTCAAGCTTCAACATACTCTTCGTAGATATATTCCTCTGTTTCTATTCTTACTTTCAATTCTGACATGTCCCCACATCCACTTTGTCAACCTTAGTTGAACGACCCCCACAGTCTCAAAGTATACTTTCCTTTTACATAACACATATCAAATTATAGGGTCATTTTGACATTATCCGACAATAGATATTTGAAAAATTAAACTTACAGTTTCTTTATTTTCCCTGGCGCAAATGCTGAAAATAACACGACAACTAATGCAATAATAACAAAAGTGAATATCCACAATGTGCTAGTTGAAATTAAAGAATTGGATGATGAATCATCTGAATTAGATTGTGAAACTTCAATTGTAATAGTACCAATATTATTTGACTCATCACTTTCCAAAATCTCGTTAACCCTGTCTAATTCAACAGTTAGAGATTTTGTCCCTGAATCTGTCTGCTTCCAATCACAAGTCACTACTCCAAGTTCTCCAGATTTAAGCATCACAATTGACTTTATTCCAACTAATGTATCGCCAGATTGACACCTTACGGAAATTAGTGAAGCCTCACTATTGCCTGAATTTCTTACATAGATCCTAACTGGGACGACATCTCCTTCGAAAATCTTTGATGAATCAACTACAATATCTTCAATGTAAAGTTCAGCAAGGGTAAGAACTTCCAAAACCAAAGTTTGGTTTACGCATGAGGTTTGATCACAAACTGTTACTACTATCGGTGTTGATGAGGAGGTGGTTGGTGGAGATACTATAATTGTAGAAGTTGACAAATCAACAACCGCCCATGATTTATCAGTTGTAACAGTAAGGCCTGTTGAATCAATATCAAAGTAGGAAAATGGGATTGTTGTTGAAACATCAGATTCTACCGGAACAATTGATGGAAATTCATCTATTTGCGGCATGTCATCAACTTCTTCAACATAAACAACAAAGGTTTCAGTCCACATATTGGCAGACTCATCTGTAACATCAACTGTAACTGTTGTTACTCCAAACTGTTCAGGCATCAAAACCAATTTGATATCATCTTGTACTACAGTCGCGCTCAACAATGAATCATCAGCAACTGAAAATGATACTGACAAATTTTCTGAATTGGTTCTATCATCAACACATCTATCAAGGAATGGTATCAAAATTCCCAAACCATCTTCGATAAAGTACTGTGGACCAATAGTCTGGCAAACTGGATCTTCATCCCATTCTACTTCAAAACCGCCAGATACTGCCATTGAAGTAATCTCAAGCAGAGTAGTGCTCTGATTACCGGATGAATCCCAATTAAACCATGCTTGTAACTTTATTGTCAAATCGTTGATTCCAGAATCTAAGAATTGACCGATTGAAACATTTACACTAAATGTGGTCAATTGATTTATCAGTTGGTAAGAGGCTTCTTCACCATTTACAAAAACCTTCCAACGTGAATAATCTGTCGCAAGCCCATCTAGCGAACCAAACACTCTACCATCTATTACCAACGTGGGGTCATTATAATCTAGATTAATTGAAGAAATGCATGTATCTGATGATTTAACTCTAACTCTAATGATTTCACTATCTATCAAATCATTAGTACTTACAGCAACATAATCTGTAAAATCTATTCCATTAATTGATTCTGATACTTCGATCAAATAATTTCCACTATTGTCAACTTGAAAATGAATTCGACCAAAACTTTGACCTGGTTGAGATGTTAATATTTCACTTGTCCAAACTCCTTCTACTCCTTGGCTTACTGGAGAAAGACCACAATTAGAAATTTGCAAATTATCAAAATATCCAGATTCAAAATTGATTGGAAATACTGGCATTTCAAAACCTTGAGAAGTAGATTCTACTGATGCCCATTCTGTACCATACCAAGGATACTCAACAAGTACTGATAAACCAACAGCATCGATATCTAACTGTGTGTCATCAGTAGTGCCAAGAGATACATAATCTAATGTAACAATCAAGTTTTGCAAATCACTCCAGCTCCAGTCTCCTTTATCGGTTATATTTTCAGACCATGTTGTTCCATTCATGTAATCAATTGGGTTTTGAGTATTCACATAGGTAACTAACTCATGATAATCACCACCATTATTCATGGAAAACCTAACCTGATCTTGCAATAATGCACCTGGTATGTGAAATGCTACCAGAATATTTACTGCAATTATTTCATATTGGTCATACGGTGTTGCGTCAAAATCTGTCACTTCAATTACAGGTCCTTTGGTGTAAGTATAACTCAAATCGGGAGCGCCATTGACATTCTGAGAATTCGTTGGTGAAGTTTGTGACCAAAGTTTCACAGGTTGCAGATTTGCTGGACGTGAATGTTCAAATGTGATACGATTATCTTCTACCATTGATACTGTATAATCAGCATTATCCTGCGTAAAAGTGATCTTGTCATCAAGATACCAGGTACTATCAGATGAGATTTCACCTTGTGGAAAAATATCTACTTCATTAGTTGAGTGAACACTCCTAGCTACAGCATTCATGCTGGTTGAGCACAACAGAATTGATAAAATTACCAAGACTTGAATTCTATTACTCATGCTTCGCATGATTAGTGGTAGTGGCTATGTACTAAAGAAATACAGGGTGAATAGTTCAACAAATGTTTAATTTGAGATTGTTAATTAAGAATCGGATTATTGAAATACCATACAATTTACGACGAACTACTCTAGATGGCTGTGGTGGTGTAGGGGTTAGCACGGGGGATTGTGGTTCCCCCAGCCCGGGTTCAATTCCCGGCCACGGCCCCATCTAATCCTTAAGTTCATTTTTATCTATTGAATGACCCATACGTTCTACTTTTGTTTCTAGGTAAGATCTATTTGAGTCACTAACACCAACTACAAGGTTTTCTCGATTAACTACATCAATGCCATATGATCTCAATTGCTCAATCTTGTTTGGATTGTTGGTCAAGAGTGTAACCTTTTCAATTTCTAAACTTTTTAGCATATTAGCAGCAATCTGGTAATCTCTAGCGTCACCCGGATAGCCAAGCATAAGATTTGCATCTAATGTATCTGCGCCCTTATCCTGGAGATGATATGCTTGAATTTTAGCGTGAAGACCAATTCCTCTACCTTCTTGCCTTAGGTATAATAAGCATCCCCAGCCCTTGTCTCTAATAGCATCTAAAGCTGCATGTAATTGTGGACCACAATCACACCTAAGGCTGCCGAAAGCATCGCCAGTCAAACATTCAGAATGAACTCTAATTAAGACTGGGTCTGGTCCTTGCATATCTCCAAGTGTTAATGCGACATGATCAAAACCTGTAGATTTTTCATGAAAAACTCTAATTACAAATTCACCAAATGTTGTAGGAAGTTTTGCCATACTTGGAATATTGGAATGATTTTCAGTTATCTCATTTACATCAGTCATTTATTCACCTCAATTATGAAAAAATATTCACCGGATTCATGAACTACTTCTCTTAGTAAATGTTCTGTTCGCCCCAAATACATCGGAATATCATGCAAAGTTTCTGGATCATCAGATTTTACACCAATTATGTCTCCAGTTGAAAGTGATTTTAGAGCCTTTTTTGTCTCATTTAATGGCACAGGACAAAAGAATCCTAAAACATCAAGATGATGAGTTAGTTTATGTTGTAATCCGTCACTAGCCATTGCCGTATCAATATAACCAAAACCTGTTGATATACAAACAATCCGATTTACCAATATTAAGCATACCGCATATTCATGTGTATAGACCCCCACGGAGTATCATGACCAAGACCGCTTCGAGAGATATTAAGTCTCAAGATATGTCTTGGGGTGAAGTGCTAGAATTATCAAAGTCTTATCTCAAAATTCCCCTAGCATTGTTATTTATTGAGGCAATATACTGGTTTATCACACAACCTTCTAACACACTAGTACCAATTCAAATTAGTGAAGCATGGATATGGAGTGAATTAACTAATCTAATCTATGGTGAGGGGACTGCAACACTAACAACAAATAATGGCTGGATGATTCAAGTAAACTTGCATAATGAGATTTTCCCTGGATTTTCAGACACAGTAGCATTGTACGTTTCCGATGAATGTGCAGGAGTACATGAAATGTTATTCATCTCAACGTTGATAATTATGACTGATGGAGTTTCACAAAAAGTTAAATTCCGCTCTATTGCTGTAATGTGTGGAATAGTGTATGTCCTCAATATAGTAAGACTGGTAGCATTTTATCCGATTGCTGTTGACTCTTGCTCACTTGATCCTAACAACCCAAGTTGTCTTAATCCCGTTTGGCAATATCATGAAGCAATTTACAACTGGGGATTTTTGTTAGTATTGGTAGTAATGTGGTTGATTTGGTTCTTAAAAGTTAGAGGAACTTCAACAACAATTGATTCAAGTAATGAAAAATACCATGTTTCTTTCAGAAAATCATGGAGTAAAGTTCACTATGCAATCTTAGGATTTGTATTGCTAATGCTAATCTCATCAGCGTATTCTGTCACTAACAATGAGGAAGCAATGCAAGCAAAAGAAACTTTAGACTTCTGCTCTTTTTCTAGTATTTCTACTAATCAATGTATGGCGGCTCAAAATACATGGGATAATGCAATCAATACTGCATGGTCGATGGCTTTTATTGGACTACTGATTGCTGCAGGAGTGGCCATTAAAATTGATAAGCGTGATACATCAGACAAAGAAAGCGCTTTATCTGAATCAGAGTAGTCACACTTTAGCTGACATTTTAAGTCCGTTAATTTCATACTTTTCAATAGCCTTCAATGCTAGTGAAACTTTTGATGAATGAACATTTACAACTGCATAATCATTCTCAAACTCAATTTGTCCTATTGCTAATTCATCACAGCGCATTTTTTCTGCAAGCCACTGAGATATAATTCGTCCAGACAAATTAATTCCTGTATCAGATGTTAGTTTGATAGGTACAAATCCGAAAACATCAGCCGATTCCATGAAATCATCTTTGTAAGATATTGAATCTTTTTGTACCCCTTCAGGCAAATTTGGAACCTCTGTAGGTGATATTTCTAATCCGTATGTAGCAATTATTCGTGATAATTGTCCTGCATCGTTCTTAGAGACCAAACTCCATGCTTGCCCTTCTCTACCAATTCTACCCGTTCTGCCAATTCGATGAATAAAACTGTCCATGTCATCTGGAATATCATAGTTTACTACCAAAGTAATCCCATCTACATCAATTCCTCTTGCCGCAACATCAGTAGCAATAATGGTTTTAATTTCACCAGACTTAAACAAATTCAAAATCTTTTCACGCTGATTTTGTGACAAATCTCCATGAAGGCCATTTACTTCAATTCCGGTTCTTGATAACTTTTGGACCGCAAGATCAACCATTCTTTTGGTATTACAGAAAACAATTGTTTGATCTTCTTCACTAGCATTCGCTAAAAGCCTTGACAAAGCCCACAATTTATTTGCTCTTCCAACGTTAATACTGTACATCTTAATTGGCGGAATATCTAACTCTTCCGAGTTTGTTAAGACAAAATCGGGTTCATGCATAAATTCGTATGCTGCGTCTAGAATCTCTTGTGGGAATGTGGCAGAGAATAACAAAGTTTGTTCTCGAGATGACATTCTCTCAATTACCCAAGTGATATCAGGGAAAAATCCCATGTCTAGCATTCTATCAGCTTCATCAAGACAAAAAATTGTTGGACTTGATAAATCAATAAAATTACGCTTAGTCATATCCATCACTCGACCTGGAGTCCCAACAATAATATCAACACCTTCAGCTAATTGGCGTGCCTGTTTTTCCAAATCAGTGCCACCATATACAGTGGCAATTTTAAGTCCTGAATCACCCTGAATATTGTTCATTTCGACTGACACTTGATTTGCTAACTCTCTAGTTGGTGCTAGAATCAATGCTTGAAGATTACCAGTTGGTTGGCATGCCTCAATTATTGGAACACCAAATGCGCCTGTTTTTCCAGAACCTGTCCTTGCTTGCCCAATGACATCATGGCCAGCAAGAGCAAGTGGAATAGTGTCTCTTTGGACTGTTGTTGTATGTTCCCATCCAAGGCTTTCAATACCTGTTAGGGTAGATTGTTTTAACTCCCAATTGTCGAATCGTTGCTTTGTGAACATTCTTTCACCTCCGCCCTAGGTACATAATAGGTCACCGGGCGTTGGTGACCTCACATGAATTTAGAAATTGTCTTGCTCAGCGATTTCTTGTTGTAAAATACCCATCCAATATTTGCGGGCATTTTCTCTGTTCAGTGGTCTACGAGTTTGACGTACGTGCTCTAAAATATATTGTCTAAACTTCAAAGCCTTGTTCCTGTTAACTCCTTTTGGAGTAATTCCATCCCAAAGTCTGTCAAATTGTTCAGCCTTATCATTGAACTGTGCATCACTCATAACTACACCATAAGCAGGTTGGCCAACGACGGCCCCTTCTTAACAATGCCGACATAATAATACATTCATTCAGTACTCATCATCGTCATATCCCATCATATCATCTTGCGATACGCTACGATACAGATCAGTAACCTTTGTCTGCTTCAATGGTTGTTTTTTCTCTACTAAATCGTCTTCTTGTTTTGATTTATCTGGTATTAAGGGTTCTAATCCAATGCTTTTGCCTGATGCTTCAGCAACCTCCCGATCCAATTTGGGAACTGCAGGAGCAGGAGCAAGAAAACGATTCTTTTGTGCTTCAGAACCTTCTATAGAATCATCAGTAGCATAATCTGTCAAGGTTTTGATTAGTTGTTTATCAGTCTCTGACTTTAATAAGTCAATTGCAATGCCTCTTAGCACCTCTTCGCCATAAAGGATTGGTAACATATCAATACATGCTCGACGAACTGCATTATCCTTAGAAGAAGCGCCTTTCAGAATCAATTCTCTAGCCCTTCCACTATCTTTGTCAAGTGAACGTATTGACTTTACTGCACTAATTCTAACCTGAGAATCACTATCTGACAATGCTCTTTCAGAGAAAATTGTCGCTATCCTAGTATCAATTTTGGCTAACCTTGGCAAAGTCTTTGCTGCAGCTCGACGAACCCTAGGATCATCATCATTCAATGCCCATGAAACCAAATCCCATCCTATGTGACCTGCTTTAACCAATACCTTTCCTAATAACTTAGCACCCTTTAATCTTAAATCAGCATCTGTTTCCAAAAATAATTCATCTATATGGTCACAAGCAACCTCAGGCCATGCCTCACAAAGTAATTCTAATCCTTTGAAAGCAAGTTTGCTTCTATTAGGCTCGAATGAACGTAATTCATTATGAATGATAATATCAACACCGGATGGAAACACTGGTGCTGAAATTGAAAGTGCCTCGCTTGCTGCTTGGCGGACTGATAAATCCTCATCATCAAGTAAAACAGAAAGCCAATCAAACAATTCATCGGATTTTTGAGTTGCAACCTCTGGAAGTGCTTTGAGGGCAGAGACGCGCACACTTGCCTTCTCATGCTCAAGAGCCATCAATAAACTGTTGTGGGCTTCGATTGCCTTCGAACCTTTTATTCTAGTCAAACCAAGAATGCCATCTTCTCTGCTTAAACTGTAACTCTTGGAGCGCCAAGAAACTTCATAACCTGGAATCTCACCGTTGGCTAACGGAATGATATCCGAATCTTTAATTGCTAACCAAGGGCCTTCTGGAGATTCAATATACTGCTTTTTCGACCTGGATTTTGTAACATTGAGAGGTTTGCCTGTTCTAGGGTCTCTAGCAATATATTCCCTACTCAATACTAACGCCCCGATAAGCCGCGGAAGAAGCGCAAAGCAATGAAGCTATTGATTAAAATAAATTTAACAAACAATTAGATTCAAAAGAAAAACTCTACTCTCAAATAACATGACGGATGAGAACTTTGATGATGTTCGTCGTGTAATTTCTCTATGCTTCAGAGGATTTGACAGTATTTCTGATCTTGATTTGGAGCGAATACTATCTTTTGATATGGAGTGGTTGTCTCCTGAAGAGGCTGAAACAGCAGTCAGTAATTTTATTGACAAAGGTTGGCTTACTGGCGGCAGAGACAAACTTTCACCAGCATTTGACACCAAGAGTGTAACAACTCCCATCGGTTGGTTTCCAAGACCTTCTAGATTGCTTCAACCAGTTGACTTTGAAAAACAAGAAACTGTTGAAGAACCAAAAATACCCCAGAAGGATTCTAAGGTCGAACTTGTTAAGGGAAAAAATAATCCAAAACCTGCCAGCAATCTTGACCCAAGAGAAAAACTTGCTAATAGATTGAAGAAATATATTGCTAGACAATCTAAGATACCACTTGATGAGATAGAACGTAGAACTGAACGAAAACAAAAAGCATTGAACTACGCATCAAATTGGTTATGTTTAGCATTGATTGCAAGAGAACAAAATCTTGAGATGGAGCAAATTATTACTGCGTTGTCAAGCTAAATCGTCTAATTGAGGTTCAAACTCTTTCTCAATAACATCTTCTTCTTTGCTTCGAGCAGATAATTCCATCAAAACAGGTAATAATACCAAAGATAATAGTAATGAAAATACTACGGTAATCGCGGTAATTAATCCAAAATCCTGAATAATTGGCATTGGTGAAAACAGTAATACCATGAAGCCTAATGAAGTTGTTAATGCGCTCATCAATAATGCTACACCAGTAGTAGATAAAGAGGCTCTAAGAGCATCCCAATGGTTGTTTCTACGTTGTAATTCAACTTCAAATCGCCTCCACATGTGAATTGAATAATCTATACCAATTCCCAATGTTAGTGCTGTAACCATTACAGTTAGAACATTCCACTTTAATCCAATTGCGGCCATAGAACCAACAACCCAGAGTGAAGCGATACCTACCGGGAAAAGAATGACAATTGCAGGCATAATTCTTCTAGTTAACAAAAATAATACCAAGAAGGACACTGCTAAGGAAATTAGAGTTGATTCTACTTGAGAGCTCGATAAGCCATCAAGCACTGTTTGAAGCATAGCAAGATCGCCTGTAACATACAATTTCGCATTTCCTGCTAAATTATATCTTAGAGTACCGGACTTATCTATATCCCCAAGCATATTTTCAAATTCCAACACTACTTGTTCAGATTCAGTTGAAGTTTTTGCTTCAACTCTAATTTCATTTCTTAGATTTATTACTTTGCCATCTTCAAGATAAACACTGTTTCTAACTCGCTCAGACCATGTTTCACCACTTAATGCATCAGCGATTGAATCGTTATTAGAAAGTGATAAAAATGCAACTGAAAGGTCGCATTCTTGGTTGTAATCCTTGACATAAACGCCACCGTCTTGGAAAACTTCTAAATTATGAACATCACCAAAACTAGAATCTCTTAAAATTGCATCACGCAATACAACATATGGCCCCTCATATGACGGTGAAGGGAAAGTACCATCAGTTCCAACAACGTCATGATTCGATTCTAAATCACCATGTAAACCTCTAAGTTCGGTCAGTAAATCTTCATCGGCAATAATTTCGTTTTGATTATCACTTGGCTCAAATAACACATAGATTAGTTTCCAACCTGCGCTATCATAGTTATCAGAAAGATCTTGCCTTACATCCATTATTTCCATTTCAGAATCTACAAAATCACCTAAATCAAAATTAGTTTCCAATGATGCTGCACCAAGCACAGAAGCACCGGACAAAAGTACCACTACTAAGAAAATACTAACTTGTTGCTTTTGTTGAACTTTCACTAAATTATTAGTTAAAGATGGTAATGTGAAAGGCTTAGACTTTCTAGAATACTTTTCACTATCAATCAAAACATGTAATGCTCCAACAACTAATGTGGATGTTATGAAAGCACATACTACACCCATTGCAAGTGCAAAACCAAATGTCTTCAATGGTGGAAGAGGGGATATCATGTTGGCTAAAAATGCTGCAACAGTAGTTATTACTGCTAGAGACAGCGGTACTGACAATTTAGCACATGCTCTAAGCCAAGATTCTGCTGGGTCAGGATATTGTTCTCTAAGTGTGCTATTGGCCCTCTGCAAGTGGATTGCATAATCTATTCCCAAACCTAAGACAAGAGGTGCAACAGCAACTTCAAGAGCAGAAAATTCCACTCCGATTACATTTAGTAAACCATATGTCCAAATTAATGCACTTGTAAGACCAACAATTGGAAATGTAACATCTCTAAAAGACCTGAATGTAAAAACTAATAAAATCACTACAACAATTAACGCTAAGAAAACCAAAAGTGTGACATTATCGAGTGTTCTATCATCTATATCACTTGAGAGTAAATCCAATGATACTACACCATAATCAAGTGTTGATTCTTCAGATAGTTCTTCTAATAAATCACGAAATTGGATTTGTACAGATTTCCTTTCCTCTTCGGTCAATTCAGGATCTATTTCAAGCACCCATAATGTCGAAGACGCAATAGGAGTACCATCCCCTTCACCTGTTGAGAGATAATCACAGGTTGGATTAATGTCAAGATCTTTGTGTAGTAGAGCCGAAGACGCATAGGTTGCAGCGGATAAAAATTGGTCGTCACTACTTAGTCTGCATTCTACATCCTCATCAGTGATTAAA
The DNA here is from genome assembly GCA_022451835.1 of Candidatus Poseidoniaceae archaeon. GTDB lineage: Archaea > Thermoplasmatota > Poseidoniia > Poseidoniales > Poseidoniaceae > MGIIa-L1. The sequence continues at coordinate 16,357 of JAKUNX010000002.1, read as the reverse complement.
TCAATTAGTTGATTCCAGTCGGTTATTGTTGAAAGGTTAGTCTGATTGCCTTCTTCATCTAAAGCTGTTTGCAAAACACTAGGAGTTGTTGTCCAAACAACAACAGAATCGCTGGTTTTTTCTGATAAAATCTTTAATTGCTCGTAATGCTCAAGCATTAATTGAATATTTTCGATTTTAAGGATATTAGTGCCATCGTCAACTTCAATGTTCACGAACATTGGTCTAGACTCGTTTGGAAAGTTTTGATGTATCCTCTCGTGTGCTGAATTTTCTTCCGAATTAGGAGTAAATGCATCTAAGTCGGTATTGAATGTGGGAGGGTTGTAAACTAAATTTGCCAACAAAGCACCCGTTATTAGCATAGTTACTATCACTATTGCCAATGATAACTTGCGAAATTTATCAGAAAATCCCGCCATGGACTCTTCAAGTGATGTAGTGTCCATAGTCAATCCACATGGATTAGGTAAAAAAGCAAGGCGGTTGTAATATAATTAAATCTTTCAAATTAGGTAACTTTTTTTTGACACAAGGTTCAAAACGAGTTGATAATTCGCATGCATGTTCGTCATGCCAGTGAAAGTGCTAATTAAGGAAAAAAATGAACTCCGATTGAGAATTATTGGAGAAAGCCATACTAGTCTGCAAATGCTTAGAGAAAGACTGAATAACAGCACTGATATTGAATATGCTAACTATTTCCCAGGCCACCCAGAGTTGGATGACCCTGAATTTTACATTAGAACTTCTGGCAAGAAATCTGCTGACAAAATTTTGAATGATTTGGTAAGTTCAATATCTAAAGAATTCTCTGATATCAGTCTTTGAAGGCGATTAAAATGTTATTCTTAGACCCTGTGGCTAAAGCCATAGGACTCGAAGGTTATGCAACTGATACAAATGGAATTGGTGGTGTTCTAAAGGCTAGAGTATCTGACTTCCGTGTTGATGAAATTTCTACTTCAATTAGTTTAGATCCAAGAGGCAGGTTCACAGTCGCAAGAATTACATTAACAAATTGGGAAACTAACAAGTTTTGTAATAATCTTGCCAAGCGACTAGGAATCTCTAGAAATAGAATTTTCTTCGCAGGGACCAAAGATAAGCGTGCAGTTACTCAACAAATCTTCATCATTGATGCTACACAACATAAAGTTGCACAAGTAGAGATACCTGATGTAGAAATTGAAATACTTGGTCGCACTCATCAAAAAATTGGTTTTGGTAATCATCGAGGTAACAGATTTACTATTATTGTAAGGGGATGTTGTCACCCTGATGGTACACCTATGACTGAAGAAGAAGCTTTGAATGAAGCAGAAAACATTAGAGAAAAACTCAAACTTTCACTCGGAGAAGGGCTTTTCCCGAATTGGATCGGACCTCAAAGATTTGGTTCTGGTCGTCCAGTAACTGCTGAAGTCGGAAAACATGTTTTGAAAGGTAACTTTGAACAAGCAGTTTTGACATATCTCTCGATGGAAGGTTTTGAAGAAAATGAAGATGTTGCCTTGTTTAGAAAATATATTAGAGAAAATGGACCTTGTCAAGAGGCATTAGAATTAGCACCCAAATGGTTAGGCTTTGAATCTAGAATGCTAAAGCACTTGTTAGACAATCCGGATGATTATTTGGGAGCGTTTAAAAATCTGCCAAATAACTTACAATTAATGACCATTCATGCTGCACAATCTATTATTTTCAATAAATCACTAAATCACAGAATAACTTCTGGCTTGCCAATTTCAACCCCGGTTGAAGGGGATTTAGTTGGAAGAATCGATGAAAAAGGACAGCTAAACGTAAACAGTTGCGTCACGGTTGAAGCTAGAACATTACCAAGAATTACAAGAAATTGTCAACTCGGACGTTTAGTCACTACTGGACCACTCCCTGGAAGCGAAATTTATGTTTCAGAAGGTGAGTCAAAAGAAATTGAATTATCTGCGATAAACAATTCTGGCTTAGGCAAGATTAATTGGTCTGTTGATGAAATACCTAGACTCTCCTCAAAAGGTACGAGAAGAGCATTAGTGTCAAGTTTCAATGAACTTTTCATCGATTCTGTTCCAATCGCTATGGATGAATCTCTAGGTGAAAAGTGGAATAAAGGTCCAACTGATAATAGTCGATGGCATCCTGATGGAGCTTGTTTGAAATTTAGATTCACATTATCTTCAGGAAGCTACGCTACTACACTTTTGAGAGAATTTATGCAGTGTCCTTTGAATCAATTGTGATCAAAGTAGACCCATAGATAGAACTTCTATTTCTCCAACGCCTTCTTTAGCAGACATCAAAGATTCGAACTCATCAGTAAGTCCAGGCCCATCATTCATAACAACATGAACTTGGACAAATTTTAGGCCAAACGCTAATGGTTTTACCTCAACTGATTGAACATCATATACATCATTTGCTAATCCCTTAACATATTCTGCAATAGCATCAGGATTAATATCCTCTACATCTGAATCTGGATTTAATTTGTAAGTCATTGCTACCATACCCATATTATCACCTCATGGTCCTTGATAATCGCATTCTGAGCAATTGTAGATTACACCTTGGTTTCTACAACGCGGACTTCTGCCAATAGATGCTGTGTCACACCCTGGGCAAGGGAATGTTGTTGAACCATTCTCTACCAAAGGTACTCCAGATGATGTACAATTTGTCGCTCTTTCACTCATAACTACGCCTCAGGAACAACCTGCCCACGACCTTCCCTTCTTTATGGTTGCGTGAGAAAAAACAAGCATTATTTATTCAATAATTACTAATTATCTATCAATAACTCGTAACTTTCCATTAAATCCTGTACTTACAACTAGTTCGCCATCCCTCATTTGGCACCAACCAGATTCTAATCTTACTATATCGCCTATCCTAATATTATCGATTTGTTCATTCCATAGAACTATTCCAACTAAACCAGTTTCATCTCGGCCACATGCTGCGGCAACGGGTCCGGTATATTTTTCAGAATAAATCAGTCTTCGAGGATAAATTCTAAGAATTATTAAATCGAGACGTCTAACTGGTCTATTTGGTTTCAAATCTTTTACCAATAACCTTTTTTTGTTGTTAAAAAATAACTTCTTTTTTGGTGCTTTACTTGTTTTCATGATTATTGAAAACAACATTAATGTAGATAAAAGTAGACTTATTTTTTCTTTCTTACTTTGAAAGATGTGAATACTTTTTGTTCTACTTCCTCTTCTTGTGGATTTAATTTCAAATCTAATAATGACTCATAAGTTTGCCTAATTGATATTTCTCGTTTGACCCAAGGCATGTAATTTCGACAAACAAGGTATACCTCTGATGAAGAATTGCGGGATGCCATTGGTGAGAACCTTTTGATTTCTGAAAAATATGGTTTCACTGATGTGATCAACTCTTCTATTCCAACTCCTTGGAAAACTTTTGAAGTAAAAGAACCACCTTTGCATAATAAATCTAAGGAAAAATCTAGAACATCAGCGACTAATGTCATTGCAATTGCTTGGTCAACATCCCAATTACCAGTGATATCAGGGGAAATATCTGAAACAATAGTATTGATAACTCGCTTGTTTAATTCTTCAAGAATTCTATCTTGAGTGCTTGATTCAGTAATATCACCAACTAACAATAAAGCACCTTCTACTGGTTGACAAGGTTCTAAATCAACACCTATTACAACCCCATCTTCACCTGCTAATTCTACGGCTACTTGAGCCCAACCACCAGGATGACAACCAACATCTAGTATTACGTCACCCTCACGAATCAACTTGAATTTCTCTTGGATTTGCAACAATTTGAAGGCTGAACGTGCACGATATCCACTTGATTTAGCCTGACGACGCCAAGAATCACGTTTGTGATTCTCAATCCAATGGTCAGCCATAATGCCCCCTCAATCAATCCTTGAGCATCTTACAAATGAAGTTAGCCTAACTTCAGACATATAATGAAAGAGTTGGAGGTTTTCCGCTAATACATGGGGGGAAGCAATTCTGCAATAGCTTTCCAACGGGTAATATGCCTAATGTTCACCACTATACTAATGATACAATTGTTGCCTTATCTATCACACGCTGAAGTAAAAAATTATGCTGAAGATTGGGATGAAGATATTACTATATCTGGTGGAAGAACCATTCTAGTTGAGGAAATAAGCGCTACATGGTGTACTAGTTGTGCAGATATTGATCCATACCTGCAGCAGGTTGCTGATGCCCATGGCTCGAGAATTAGTATCGTAACATATCATCCTACAGATGGCGAGGATGCTTTTCAGCCAGAAGCAGCTAAATATCGAATTGAACGTATGCGGACAATAAACTCTGAAGTTGGCTCAACGCCAAGTTTTGTCGTCGAAAGCGGGGAATTAAGAGTAGGTCCAGATTCTTGGCCTGATGTTCAAAAGGATATTCTCAAAGAGGAAACAAACAGACAAGAGTTTAGTAAATTATCATTCACAATAAGTAAACTTGGTCAACAATATTCTGCGACAGTCAACAGCTTAGAACTACTTGAGGTTGATTATGAAACTCAACTAACATTCATGTTAATGGCTCATGAAATGGAAGTGCCAGATGGATTCATTAATCCAGGAGAAAATCACCGAGATAGAGTAGTCATAGCCACATCAACCTGTAATCTTAACTCGAATTCCTTATCCAACGTAGGTTTTTCAAATATTTCAGGAACAAATTGTCTTGATGATTTCACTGTCCATTTCCCGGCAAGTGGCAAATTTAGTTTGATATTACTCCATGAAGCTACAGATTCAACAGTTGAATCAAATTCTAATTATGCCTCAACCCTTGGAGTTGTTGAATTTGCTTATCGCGACATTGAAGTTGAAAATGATGCAGATTTTATGCCATTGGTATTCTTTTCCATAATCGCTATTGGCATTATCTTGGTAATTTATGAAAGGAAAAATGCTTGAAAAATCCGAAAAGAGTTAGTTTACTCCCCTAAACCGGTAACTTTCTTGAACAGTTAGTAGAATAATTGATAACCTATCGCGTCAATGTATTATCATGGAGGAATCATGGGACGACGTTTCTTGGGAGAAGGATGTGCGATTGAAAGAATGGTATGTAGAATACATTGCAATAGTTAATGATCAAAAATACCACCACATGTCTATTCTTTACGGTGAAGATATGCAAGATGTGCAAAGAAGTTTATTGCACGAAGTTAGAAGAAATTACAATTCTACTGATAGAATTGATATTACAGTACTAAAAATGAAAGAAACTGAAGTTCAGACTGATGCTGCATTATTCGAAGGAATTTATGTTCCTTAATTTCTGGCTTGGAAAATAATAGCTATTTCTTTGCCATCAACCAATAGGTAGTCATCGAAATCGTAATTTGCGATACCATCAACTGTCATTATTAATTCATGAGTGTTGCTGACTCTGTAATCAAAAATCCCTGTCTCATTGAAATGAACTCCCCAAATATCAAAGAAAACACCAATTGGCATATCTACATTGGCTTCAGTTTCTATATGCAATTTACCTGTTGCGTCATGAGTATGAACCGTATGCATGTTACCTCCAACTTGATTACATATCTCAGTATTTATTCCAAGATTTTCAGGAATTTGTCTTTCTTCGCCATTGACGTATATAGATAGATTTGAGTGGTCATGTCGTTCTATATTTTCATCGTGTGTAACACAATCCAATGATAATGGATCTGGATCATCAGCAGTACTTGTAAGAGGGATAACTTCGGCTGTTTCAGACTCGTCATTATCAAATAACCCGCCGTATTCTTGGCCTACTAAAACCAATAATGCCGCTAATGAAACAATAGTGATAACTGACCAAATTTTAGTAGAATCCAAATAATCACCTAATCCTAATTAGATTTACCTTTCCAAGCAGATTTGTCATCATAGAGTTTTCTTAATCGCAAGAAACCAATCAATGCAGCAACATTGGCTATGTGAGCAGTTGTACAATACAAGCAAATTTTACTCTCTTGAATCTCATATGATACAAGTAGAAGAATGACTAAAATCCCTACTCCTGTAATCAATGTTCCAAAGGTGATAAATCTCTCAGTATATTCGCCATCCGGTTCATTCTTGATTACTAAGACCATGAACAGTAAAAAGGCGAAAGTCATCATTCCTAGCATACCCCAAGACAATCCAAATAGAGGGTCAACATTGAGGTCATTATTACCCAGTAAATCATCACATGAAAAGACACTAGAAGAAGTACAAAAGTTACCACCTTCACTGATTTTTGATGAAATCCAAAATGTCTGTGCTGAGACAGCGAAACCAAAGAATACAATCATCTGCAATCCTGCAGTAATTCTACCTCTCTCTGTAGATAATATCTCGAACCGACCGGCTAGGCTATCCCCTGCTGATTTACCAAATGGCGTAACTAATAGTAATCCAAATAGAGTTGGTAACAAATATGCAGCGACAAGTAAATTGTCAAGCAATTCAAGCACCTTCCTGAGGAGTTAGTCTAACAATTGCCTGTTCTAAATCTTCGTTACTATCATCAGAAACCCAAGCGATAATTCCATCCGGTTGAATCAAAAAGTATGTTGGAGTACCAGGAATCCCCCACTCTTTCATATTGTCTTGATCGATATCATCAATGTAAGGGAAATTATGACCGTATTCTGCTCTAAAGTCCTGAATCTCTGCTCTGCTTGTCTCATGACCTGGAATATCAAGTTCGGTGGCGCTGGCTAAAAAGTTGACATGTGGTCCGTTCCAATTAGGATTGTTAGCGCTGTAAGTATTAGCCCATTGGCCATATTCATCAGCAGTTTGCTGACAGTATGGACAATCTGTATCCATGAATTCAATTGCCACCCACTGTCCTGAAATATTGCCTTCTTCCCATGAATTGTCGAAGTAGCTTTCAAAATCAAATTCTACCCATGAGGTGCCATTGTATGCTTTTCCTTCAACGTCTGGGGCTCTTTCACCAACATCAGTTCCGATAGCAACCGGATTTGCGGTAAAAGCAATAATCATTATTGCTATAAAAAATAATGATGCAACTGATAGTGCTGCACTACCGACTGCTCCAGCATTGTCATCTCTAGTTAGTTTTCCTTGCATAATTTCACATTCCTATTTCTTCTATCAAGCATCTGGTTGTGTGTCTAACCGCCGCTTCGCTATTGTAGTTGACATCATATCCTGTTGAAAGCATTTTTTCAATACTGAGCATTGCTCTTGGAATATCTCCAGCCCACCCTCTGTCACCACCGGTATATTCTATAGTAGCATTGTCAAATCCTGTCTCTTCAACAACAATCTCTGCAATTCTTCTAACTGAACAAGTGTCGTGGCTGCCTAGGTTGTATAGATTAATGGGTGAATTTTTGCTATTGTAAATATGCATCATAGCCTTAACACAATCTTTTACTTCCATGTATGATTTTTCTTGCAAGCCATTTCCTAAAACTTCCAACCTTGAATTATCACGCTTTAATTTGTGAATGAAATCAAATATTACACCATGAGTCCCACGCTCTCCTATAATATTGGCAAACCTAAAGATCCATGCTTGAAAATCAAATGTTCCAACCCAACTAGTAATCAATCCTTCAGAACCTAATTTACTTGCTCCATACAACGATATTGGTAAACATGGACCATGGCTTTCTGGCGTAGGCATAGGAGCATCTTCGCCATAGACCACAGATGAAGAGGCAAATACAATTTTCTTAACACCGTTAACCCGCATTGATTCTAATATATTGTAGGTAGCGATTGTACCCTGCTTTAGATCGGTATCAGTGATTTGCGTTCCAAGTCTTATATCTGGATTTGCTGCCATATGGAATACACAATCAATGTTTTTTGTAGCCTGCATTACGTCATCAAGAACTGTTAAGTCACCTTTGACAAATTCTACATTACCTGCTTCCGTCTGGTGAGAAATTAAATTTAGGTCTCCACTTGAAAGATTATCAATAATTTTAACTTCATACCCTGCATCTACAAGTTCGTCAATTAAGTGTGAACCAATGAAACCTGCCCCACCAGTAACCAAGGCTCGCATAGCATTACGAAACATCACATCCGTATAAGACAAATGGTAACAAAACTAACTCTAGTTTGATAAACTTAGAGGCAAATCATGAGTTTTGCTGCAGAAGCAGTGGAGTGTTAATATGGCAAAAAATAGCAAAACTGAAAAAAATATGGAAGATGTAGAAAACAAAAGTAACCTTGTAGGTTATGTTAGAAGAAGCAATGCTGGTGGAGCAATCAAAGTTTCCATCAACAATGATGCTTTTGCTGAATGTGAAACATATGTCACCAGTGATGGACAAGAATATGTGCCTCTTGTGATATCATTAAACGCACTAAATAAAGTGCTAATTGGTGAAAGAGTTGTCACAACCATCAGTCAAATAGTTGACTAAATTCAGTAAGGTGAACTGGATACTGATTGCACAATTCAAACTAATTTGAATTATATTTCCAGCGACTACGCTTAATGTCGAAGCTAATTTTAGGATTGGTCTCGATTTTCTATATAAGATCTATATTATATCAATACTGATAAATAGTCACAGTTTTGCCCTAAAATTGTGAAAGATGGGGATTCACAATCCGGTGCCAGTCCGATTATAGTTGCTGGCATGCCGATGTACAATGAAGAAGAGACCATTGGTACAGTTGTTACTATGGCTCTCAAACATGTTGATGCAGTAATTTGTGTTGATGATGGTTCTTCTGATTCAAGTGCTCGAATTGCTGAATCCTGTGGAGCGATTGTTGTCCGCCATAGAGTAAATCGAGGCTATGGGGGTGCTCTAAAATCTCTATTTATCAAAGCAAGAGAATTAGGTGCTGATGCTTTAGTAGTTCTTGACAGCGATGGTCAACACGAGGCTAGCGATATTCCAAAATTACTTGAACCAATCATCAATGGTAATGATGACTTTGTAATTGGATCAAGATTCATCGATGGTGGAGGCGGAACAGATATGCCTGCTTACCGAAGATTGGGAATCAAGGTAATTACCGCAGCAAGCAACCTCTCAAGAGACATATCGATTAGAGACACTCAATCTGGATTTAGAGCATTCTCCAAAAAGGCATTAGAATTATTAAGATTTGATAGCGAAGGGATGGAGTTATCTCTTGAAATGTTAGAGGATGCTCATGAGAAGCAATTGAAAATTAGCGAAGTACCCACATTGGTGAGATATGACGTCCCCAAGGGTTCTAACTTCACTGCAGTTTCTCACGGATTTACTGTTTTATCTTGGGCCCTAATTTCCCTATCGCATAAAAAGCCAATATTAGTTCTAGGAATTCCTGGATTGGGATTATTTGCTGCTGGTGCAGCTATGGGGCTCAATCTTGCACAGAATGTTACTGGCCAAATTGATAATTATCTTGGACCAGGGTTATCAGCAGTTTGGATCGGAGTTTTGGGATTATCATTGATGGCAACTGGATTAGTTTTACAATCAGCTCGAGGTTTCTTGAGACACCTAATTGTGAGAGAGTTCGGTTTAGATTAATCATCTAAAAAGAACATTATATCAAATCCTGTAACAGGATTATTCAAAACCCTCTTTTTGATGCATTAACCATGAGCGAAGCACCCGTTAATGGAGATGGGGCGCTCAAAGATGTAAAGGCAAAATTTCAGCATGTCAAAAAAATTGCTGCAAAGAAATCAATGCAGTCTTTGGATAACATGTACGGAAATGTACTAACCTCACCTGCAACTGTAGTGATTTTGTTGATAATTATTTCAGCATTTTTTGCTCAACAAGGTATGGACTTTCAATCGCAGATTGATGATGACGTAGAAATATTTCTTCCCGATGGTGCACCATCTACTGAATTATTGCTTGAGGTAAGAGAAGAATGGTCTACTGATTTAACTGTTATTTACATAAGGACTGAGAACGCTTTCGATTTGTCAAGTGATTCAAATATTACTGACAAAGATATTCTTGATGTTATCAGTTGGGTCGAAGGAGATGATAACAATGTTGGAGGAGATTCCATCAGCAGAGGTATTGATTATGATAAGAATGACAATGGTAGAAACGATGGCGTGCTTTGGGTTATTTCCCCTGCTCAAGTAATTAAAGAAATCAATTCCGCAGATGGAAGATTCAATAATTCACTGTGTGAACATGGTATTGACACCAGAATCCCAATAATTGACCTAGATTGTGAGTTATTACCTGGTGGTGGAGAATATGTTATCCCCGAACAGGAACGAATTGATACTATTATTGAACAATCAAATGGTAGTTTCGAGCCACTGATTAAAGATACTAATGATGATGGAATTTGGGATACCACTGCGATAATTGTTGGTATGAATCAAAAATTTGATGAAATTGATGATTTCAATAATTTTGAAGAGTTATTAGCGCACTTCGAAATGGTTGTAGAAAATCGTCCAAATTCTGACATTAGCCTGATGACTGTTACAGGTCTTACCAAAGTATTAGAAGATATTTCTGATGCAATTTATGAAGACTTATTGATGATTTTACCATGGTCTGTTTTGTTTACAGTTTTGGTAATTACTGCACTTCACAGATCGCTAAAGGTTGTTGCAATTACTGGAACTCCTATCGTCATGGCACTAGCATTCACTTTTGGTTCATCGGTTCTTTTAGACATAACACTGACTCCAATGATAGTAGCAACTTTCCCGATATTAATTGGTTTAGGCGTAGATTATGCATTACACATGGTAAATAGAATTGAAGAAGTTCGGCGAAAAGAATTACAAAGGATGCAAGATGAAAATGTTAGAAGAAAAAAGCGTGGTGAAAAAGAAGTAAAAATACCTGATTTATGGGATATGGATTTTTACAAAAAATGCGTTTTGGAAATGGCAAGTTCAACGGGTGTGGCTGTATTCATATCCGCTATTACTACTGTAATTGGTTTCTCTGTTCTGATTGCCCCTCAAATTGTAACTGTATCGCCAATACGCTCTGTCGGTGTAACATTAGTATTAGGGATTGCCTCAACATTGGTACTTAGCATAATCTTAGTCCCAACTATTGCTTGGATGTTAAGATACAATAAACGAACTAATCCCACAATGTGGAAAAATATTGGTAAATTACCAGTAAAAGGATTTTTGATAATTGTTCTCATTTTTGGCTCAATAACATTCTATGGAATTATAAATCTCGATTCGATGAATGAACCAATTACTGGTTCATCAGAAGCACCTGATGGCATAGATTCGCTAGATTCATTAGCTGAATATTCTCAATATTTCAGCGGTGGACAGACATCATTGTTCATTTTCAGTGCTGAGGACAGGCCAAATAACAACAATACCGATAGGATAAGGGATTTGCCGGTTTTGGATGTTATAGACGGCCTAGAGAAACAAATTGGTGATGTAGAGAGAACTAATACTACTAGTATTGTAACCTTCTTGAGAGCAATTCCAGTAACAATTGGGTTGAATGATGATATTGCTCTGTATCAAGGAAGCCTTTGGGACTTATTGCATGAACCTTGTTGGGAATCTAATGACCCTGTCGAATGTCATGCTTGGTTACTGTTAGATGCTAGTGGCGAAGGTGGTAGAGAACAATTAAGAAAAGACATGGTCAATATAGTGTTTGATACTTTGAGTGATGAAGTAAAATCAATGCTACTCAATGAAGAAGGTACTAAGGGAATCGTATATGTTACTCAACCATATATGAATCTCAATGCAGCAGCTGTTCTCAGAGACCAAATTGATGCTATGCTGATCGAAGATACTGGGTTAGAAGGTACTGAATCTTCAAAATTGACTGGCGGTCTTCCAGTTTCGCTTGACATAAATGAAGGGATCCATAGTTCTCAAAATCTAACAACTATAGTAACTATGATTATCCTAACAATCGTTCTTGCTATAGTGTTTAGGTCACCTCGGTTAGGAATTATTACTATGGTTCCAGTTGCTGTGGTAATTCTTTGGCAACCATTATTGATGAATAGCCCTGATGTAAATGTCAATATATTTACTGCAATGATTGGAACCATTGTCTTCGGAATAGGAGTAGATGATGCAATCCACGTTATGCATAGAATTCAAGAAGAGGGTGAAACGCCGGTTGGAATTGCTAATTCAATTGAAGAAACTGGCCAGACAATCTTCGAAACAACTATTACTACAGTAAGCGGTATTGGTGCTGGTTTCTTAGTAACATTCCCTGGTTTGGAAAATTTCTTTATGATCATGTGTCTACTAATCATATTTGCATTCATAACTAGTACTTTCCTAATGCCGGCAGTAATAACCTCAGAAAAAGTGGTGAAATCTGCAATCAAAGGTGAGCCATACTGGGTAGATTATGGCGAAGGAATCGCTCTTGCATCTCCAATTTCAATGAAACCAATGGATGCTGTTTTAGAGGATTAGCGAGGGAGTAGGGAGTAAGCCCCTTTCTGTTACCTTTCGGCGACTGCATTCAACTTAGCATCCTACCTGTTCCTAGACGCGCTATCTCTCTGGAACTGCTTGGACTTGCTCCTGTGCGGTTGCTCGTTTCATCGAAAATAGGGAAATCTCTGCCTTTCAACATCATCGTACCACCCCTACATCGTTCGTTTCTATTGCATTAACCAAACCATCTCTAATTTCTCTCTTCTGTGAGGCACATGCGCTGTGGAGAGGGGACTTTCCTCAGAGTCGAACTCTGTCAGCAGTCCTCCTACTCCCTCAAATCAATCCTTTTTGGTTTGTCATTTGAACTCTTCTACTGTCTCTGATATGGATTATCTCCTGGTGAAGCAGGTGCTTGTTGATGAGCATACTGATGATTTTGTTGTGGCCTCATATGTTGAGCTGAAGGGTGATAATTTTTATTTACAGCTAAACGTTGATGTGGAGGTGCTTTTGGAGTCCTAAGACCAAATATCAGAACACCCACTAATGATGCTATTAAGAGGAAAATTACTACTAATAAAATCGGATTAATTTCCGATATTCCGCCAAAGAAACTATCGTCTTCTCCGTCGCCAACATAGAAAGTTTCAGTTTGAACAGTTGGACCTCCTACGATTATAAATTCAATCCACATTGAACCATCTCTGTCCGGTGTCCATCGATGGTTAAATACTCCATTCCCTCCAGAATTAACCTTTACTTCTTGGGAGTGAATAATAGTCCTAGCCCCATTACTTTCAACCCTTTCAACTCTTAATTGAGCATCACCATCTGATTTACCAATATTTTGTATGACCACAGATAAGTCAACAGATTTGCCCACCTCTAATTGACCACTGTAATAGATTGCGGGTTGTATAAGTGCATATTCTGGCAACTGTTGTTCTAATTGCCATACCGCAAATGGAGTATATACTTCATCAGATACGGAGCCAAATGAATTTCCAGCCATGTCACTGCCATTTATCCAAATTCTTAGTTCCAATTCTTCAGTACGCATTGCTTCAGAAACGGCGGTATCTAAATCAATACCAAAAGTTCCTATTATAGATTCACCAAATGGCATTCCACCTAATATAGAGATTTTACCTGAGCCATTGGCAATACTTGATGAAGCAAAACCAAATCCAGATGGATGAACTTCCCATTTTAGGTTCATAGAGTCTTGATCCAAGAAATTATCTTCTGATAAAGTCATTAGTAATTCTAATGAATCCCATTCAACCTCTTCAATAATTTGAGCAGGTAAAGGATAGTCAATACTAATAATTGAAGGTGCCTCATCGTCAACTATAAACCATAATAATGGGAAATTAGGCTCAACAATGGTAGCACCATTAGGTGCATTCTTCAATGAGATATCTAGGGCATAATTACCTGGTGTTGCAGGCGAGATAATATAACCACTGAACTGCCCTTGTTGATAATCAACTGGTGCTTGATTAAGACCCAAAGTAAATAATAATTGCAAATCTTGCATTACCTGTCTATCGGTTTTTACCCAATTCAATGAACCAGAGATAAATATGTCTTCTCTTGCCTTAATCCATGAACCAGTATTAGATTCATTATTTCCTGAAGTGATATAATTCAAGTTTTCTTGATCAATCTCCATCTCACCAGAATACCGCCAATTTAGCTCTGATAATTCAATTGTAGAAGATTGTCGGTTGAGGTCAGTCAAGCGAATTAATGGCGTTCTGATAACACTATCATCAGGATCGAATCCCCACTTTAATTGGAAATTAATTTCAAAATTTCCAGAGTTCGTAAATAATCCTGAATCACTATCCCCTACCATTTTACAACTTGAGATTTGGATATATAATGTGGAACTTGAACATACTCCTGTTTGTCTATTCCACAAAATTGACGAGGAGTCAGGTTGATTTGTCGATAAATCCAATTCGATGTCAGTTATATCTGTAACACCATTTTTGTCCCATACTGGAATCGAGAGTGTAATGTCTTCACCAGGATGAAGCCAAGGAAGATATCCATAATCCCATGATATGTCCGAATATCCTAACTGTGGTGAACCATCACTACTAATTAATAAATTGAAAAGTGGCGAAGATAGATTACCTGAATCTGCTAACATATTACCTGCAGAATCTGCAACTTCTATCCATCCTCTAACATAGCCACCATCTGGTGCGCTTGATGAATCCAAATCATAAGAATAAATTCCTTCCAAATTGGTAAGTACATTTGGATATTCAAGTTCATACCTCTCTACTTCAGAAATATCAATTTGACCATTTTGATTAAAGTCATGCTCCCAAGAATGCCACAAAATAATTTCAGCTTGTGTTGGTAAAATAGGGCGGTCTGTAATAGTAAACTCAAGAATATTTGAAGGACTTGATTGGAAATGATCAAACTCATCTATATTCATTGAAAGTAGTTGAGGGTTAACTGCATCATAACCAAATTCGATCGCATTAGGTACCTCATAGGTTACAGATTGCCCTCTCAAAGGTTGTATGTCAATCTCTAATTCAACTGACTCTCCTGCAGTAGGAATAACCCATGGTATGGAAACAATTCCTTCGTTAATTATTGATGAAGCACCATATTCATTGCCATTTACCAACAACCGTACTAAGGCGTGTCCTGTCCTAGGTGCAGTACCTTCATTTCCTTCAAAACCTAATTCAGCTTGTACAATAACTGGTTCACCTCTTTGATTTTGTAGATAAGGGAATTCATTGTCAGAAGAAACTCCATTTGAACCGACAATTGCCCAATGTTTGAGTGCCACATCATTTTCTACGCCTTGTGAATTGCCAAGTCCAAAGGACTTACTGACCGATAACATTGGCCCAGTTGTAGAGACCATGTTTACAGACGCTAACAAAAATTCTTCATCATCCCACTCAACTGGGAATTTGAATCTATGATGAAATTCTAAAATCGAATTAGTTTCTGACATTTGTACTATACCATTTGCTCCCAAATCAGACCAAATTAGTTGCACGCCACTCTGTATACAATTACTAACTCCATTACCGACAATTGGTAATGCTAAGGTACTACATCTTAATTGAGCAGTGTTATCTTTTCCAACTAAATTAAAGTCTAACAACCATGAACCTGATTTGACAAAGGCTTCAGGATTGGATACGCCAATACTTGAAAAATCAAAGGTACTAGTGATATCAATCCAGTTCATTGATGGGGTAAAAGTGTCAGTAACATTGCTTACTTCCATTGTTAATGGACTAATTGATGGCGCAGTTGAAATTGAATTAACTGTCATTCTAATCGCACCAGTGCTCTTCATTCTCACCGGTATTGAAACTTCTCTATATCCGTTGACTAGATTCGAATTTGGAAGGATGCTGTTAAGACCGATAATCAATCCGTCAGTACCGGTAAAATCAAGATTAATCGCGCTATTGTATGTAGCCATCAATCCACCAAAGTGGATTGTTGATGTAGTTGAAGATGAGCCAATTTTGATTACTATTTTTGTAAACTCTAAACCATTCAAATTAATATCAGATACAGATTGTGAAACTGCATTATTGATACTGGTAATTTGAGAAGGTGTTAACCTAATTGTATTTATTTCAGAAAAGTCATTTATCGAACTTGTTAGTATATCCTGATTATTATATGAAATTGTTAGATATGGATTGACAAAGTTAGAATTAGGACTAGATACAGCAAATTCAAATTCATCTATACCTTGTCTAGGGGCGTATATTGAAAATTCAGCAGGTGAAGATGGATTACTTTGAGAAGAGGACCAAAGAGAATCATCAGCTAATCGGTCTTGAATACCAAGACGGCCAATACCACTGCGATCTAAAGTCCAGTCACCAATTCCATCAAGTCCATTATCTATTTCTAAACCGGCGGCAACACTAGTTCTGATCATCTCTACAGACATTTGATCAAAAACCCAACTT
>JAKUNX010000199.1 GCA_022451835.1 Candidatus Poseidoniaceae archaeon | reverse complement strand
ACATAGAAGGGTGCATTACAGACCACTTTCCAGATGCTCCATTGGTCAAAACAAGAGCTGACCAAAGAGTGTAAACCAGAATCAGAGATCCTGATACTGCAACTGTAACCTCAGAAGGTATACCCTGTCCAAGCGCACGTGCTGCATCTAATTCTAGCGCTAGAACAAATGATTCTCCTGCTGGGAATCCTTCTCCAATTACTGTGTCTGGTGTGAAGATCATTCGCAGTGAATAGAACAATCCCATCAATACAAGTAAAACTAGTGCAACCATTGCAAATTTATCTTGAACTTTGATGCCTGGCTTGTAGTCTGACAATCCCTCGTTTACTCCTTCATCCTTCATCAGGAAGTAGGAAACAGCATACAATGCCAATACAGCTGGCACAACGTACTTTGGAGTTGAGTTGATGTCTAGTGCACCTGTATCATCCATCCACATTGCAACTGTCATTGCAGACAGACCAATCATTACAGGAATCATAGTTGTCCACTTGCCTTTTGGCCCCTCAATCAAAATAATCATCGATGAAATGAAAATACCGAACATCAAAATTCCATTGAAAGCGGTCTCCGGTCCACCGTTTCCATAAATGCTGTCTCCCAATTCTGATTTGTTGTTCAACAATGTGAAACAACCGTCTCCACCGATTGAATAGCAATCGGCAAAGAACATGAAATTCAACGAATAAACGAACATAACAAGAGCAGTTAGTCCGAGGCATATTTTTGCAGGCGTAGATTGTATTTTATCTAGCATTAGAGATTAACTTGAACTATTAGTTAATGTACTATGCTATATATTTCAACTACACGAATAGGATTTTACAGTCTAATTTCTTCCTCGAACAGTGCTCATTTAACTAAATCAAGAAATGAAATACTGTGATTATTTGGTTCTATAAAATTTCAATTAACTAAATTACACCAGCCCCTATCAGACTGCATGGTTAGGCTAACAAATGGTTCTGATGCCCCAAATATCTCTCTCCCAGCTATTGATGGAAGTACATTCAATATGAGCGACCATCGTGGGAAAAAAGTAATACTTACATTCTTCAGGTTCTCAACCTGTCCTCTTTGCAATATCAGAATAAATCGAATAATCAAACGGTGGAATGAATTCCCTGAAGATACAGTGATGGTCGGTGTATTTGATGCGAAAATTGGTGAATTGACGAAGAGAATGAAGAAACATAAAGCTCCTTTCGCAATAGTGGCTGATGAATCATTCGAACACTTTGAACGCAATTCGGTCATCAAGTCATTTGGTCGATTTATGATGGGTGCTCTTCGCTCTCCTATCACATTGATTCAGGCAACCTTGAAGGGGTACATACCTATGACTATGTCATTAAAGAAACTCTCAATCATTCCGGTAGACGTATTGATTGATGAAAGTGGTAAAGTCGTAGAAGCACACTATTGCAAAGATACTGCAGACCACCTGCCAATTGATCGGTTCATTCAATTTGCTAACAACTCTTGAGATTGTTTCCTTGATGGCCAAAATCAACATTCTAAAAGCGAGACTACGCAGGAAAATGCATGAAGAGATTACTGATTCCGTTGATTTTG
>JAKUNX010000198.1 GCA_022451835.1 Candidatus Poseidoniaceae archaeon | reverse complement strand
TCGCCGTCTAGCAAAGTACTACATCAGCGAGGGTCGACTCTCTGCAGATTGGAAGTACAAGCGTGACCAACTACGCTTGATGGTTGAGTGATGTTACACTCAACTTCATAACCACCTACTTGATGTATCATTTAGGTGAGTCGATGAATAGCCTGCTACAAACTTCGGTTTTTTCTTCATTAGAAGAGGAATTGAGTAATGTAGCATCAATGATTTCTTCTGCTAAAGTTGTCCAACTTATGGCGCCTGCAGATATCGAAGGTGTGCTCGCGTTGGCACAGCTAGAATCTGCGCTGCTCGATAATTCACAGCATTACCGGAGGAGAGTTTTAGCTCCAAGAAGGCACGTTAGCAGAGACCATATCCCAGATTTACCAGAAGTCGATGGATTGATTATTCACATCGACCCTTTTCATGACACACAATCTTCTCTAGAAACCAGAGAAAACTATGTTCACGTATTTCCTTTGTCGGTTTCAGTAAAATTTGGTACCTCTTCTAAAGAACACAATGGCGCCGTAGAATGTGTGGCCTTATGCGCCGCAATTGCATCATTGCTTGCCCCTGAAGGGGCTAGAGTGCGAAAACAACGTTCCATGGCAATTAGTGGTAGTTGGTTGAGAGGCGGTGCAGATTCTGATTATGATCCTGTTCTTTCATTGATGCGTGACCATCTTGACACTGAAGGCTCAATTGACATATGCCCACTTCCTGAAGTTCCGCTTCCGGAGATAGACATGGTACCTGGTCTTTCAAAAATGATGCTAAAGCGATTGTCCAAAGGCTGGCCAACAATGGATGTTGAACAGAGAAGTTCAGCGATTAGCGAGTTAGAACTGCCGGCACTCAGGATGGAAGGAATCTCTACAATGAGACTTGAAGAGTTAATTTGGCATAGAATCATGATTCCGGGGAATGATGTAGATTTGGCAAGCCAGTTGCACAATGCAAACTTGCTGTGGCCTGAGGATTTAGACGAGGCCAAAATTTACGCCAGTAGTATCTTAGATGGTTTAATCTCTAGTGGGCATCTATGATTAATCGACTATCTTCAGTACTCTACCGCATCCACCGCAAGGCAGTCTGAACGGCCTTTGGTCAGTTGTTATTGGGGTTGGAGTGCCGCAGGCTGGGCATTCAATTACAGGATAAATTGGCTGATTTACAGCGGCAGCGATTCCTTTTCGTTTGGGGCTAGCAACAGCAGTAATTATCCAAATTGATATTGAAATCCCAGTTATGACACCGACTGTGTAATGTGGGTAGCCCAAGAATAGTGCAAGTACAATTGCTGGAATTAGTGCCATCTCAATCCAGAGAGCTCCTCGTCTTTTGTTGCTGGTTAATTTCAAAGAGAAGAAAAGCCCAACTGAAATGAGTAAAACCGTTATTGCAGACAGGCTCAGTGGAGCATTAAGATAATCTCCACTAGGCATTCCTTCAAAGTAAAATGTTGCAGCAGGTTTTAGATTTTCAGCGCTGATTTCTATTGATTCACCAAAGGGGGTTCGTCTCTTGGAAAAGTCGATTGAATCTTCACCTTTGATTGTAGCACCAGTAAGGCTAGCCATCATTCCTGTATCTACG